>DASQDA010000483.1:0-7324 GCA_035634435.1 Polyangiaceae bacterium | reverse complement strand
TCGCCACCGACCAGTCGAGCCACACGCCGCGTCGGCCGAGGCGCACCACCTGTAAGTCGCCGCCGCCCAGCGCGGGCTCCACGGTCCAGCGCGGCACGACCGTGATCCCCAGGTTCGCGCGCGCCATCTCCAACTGCACGGCCCCGTTCATCGGAACCCAGGTGACCTTGCGTGGAAGCAGGTTGCCCGCTTCGGCCAGCGCCTGCCCGAGCGGCGTGCCCGGTTGAAAGGCGCCCTGGTCGACCCACATGTGCTCGTCCGCGAGCGCGCGCACCGGCATGGTCCGCCGCCCGAACCAGGGATGACCCTGGCCAACGAGCGCCACCAGCTCGTCGCGAAAGAGGGGCACGACGCGAACCCGCGGATCCGGCTTGGAGTCACCAGCAACGAGCGCTACATCGAGGCGACCCTTGCACAGCCAATCGTTTGGACGCTCGGCTGCTTCGGCAACGATGGTCACTTCTATGTCGGGCCACTTGCGGCCGAACGCTCGCAGCAGCTTTGGAAGCCACTGGTACGATTGCTGACACACCGTGGTGAGACGAATGGTTCCACGCGCGCCGCTGAGCAGGGCTCGCGTCTCGGCTTCCGTGCGCACCAGCTCATCGAGGATCGCGTGTGCCGAGTCTGTCAGGCGTCGTCCAGCAGCGTTGAGCACGAGACTTCGCCATTGACGCGTGAATAGCGGCCCCCCTAGCCGAACCTCGAGCTCACGCAGCTGCTGGCTGAGGGCGGAGGGCGACAGGTGAAGGCGGCGCGCGGCTGCGTTCAGGCTGCCAAGCTCGTCAACCGCTGCGAGCAGGGCCAGATGCCGGATTTCCAGCGCGGGCTGGGTCATCGCTTTAGCCTGGCTTAACAGATGCACGAAAACAACGCGTTCGACGCAAGTGATGCCGATCGCCAGCATGCGGCCCATGAGCGCAAGTGAACACGAACCAACGGCCTTCTCCCGCAGCGCGACTGCAGTCTGGGACCGCTTCGCCTTCGGGCTCAGCACGCTGGCCCTTTTTGCCAGCGCCTGTTCCGGTCCGCCCGGAGTGGCCCACGCGCCACCGGTGCCTCCTGCCGTCGATGTGCCTTCGTTGGAGGACCGGGTCTCGATTCGGGACCTGATCGATCGGGCAACGGACGCCATCAACCATCACGAATGGCAGAGGCTTGGCCCCTTGTTCACCGATGACGCGGTTTGGGAAGCACTGCCTCCGATCGGTTGGCAGCTACGAGGTCGCGAGGCGATCCTCGCCTTTCTCAGCGGGAACGCCGGCAAAGTCGAGGTGTTGTCCTATTCGCTTGGCGCAACTGCCATCAAGCTCGACGGGGCCGACCGCGCTACCACACGCTCCACGATGCATGAGCTGTTGCGCCTGCATCAGAGCGAGACCGGCTTGCAGATCGTCGGCACTTATTCCGACGAGCTAAGAAAGCAGAACGGAAAGTGGCGCTTTACCCGACGGTCCTTTCGGCTCCGCTACGAAGACGACGTGGACTTGCCCGAGCGGCTGTCACCCACGACCTCGCGCGCAGGCGCAGTAGGCAAGCCGAGGTAATCGAGCATGGTGATGCTGCGCTAGAGCTCACTCCGCGAAAAGCATTCACGGAAAGTGCGTGTCGCCAAACACCGTGTCTTCAGACCTTGCCCCCCGGGCGAGGCAGGTGTACCCAAGAGTTGGGCTCCTATTGGCAAAAACCACAACGCGACACGCGTACGTGATCCAGTCCACGTCGATCGCTCAGCCCCTCCGTGCTGGCCACTGCACGCTGAGGGTCGCATGAAGGAGCGACAGCGGACGAGCGCCACCTCCCGTTTGTGGCTCGTCATCATCGCCGGCCTCCTACTCGGCTGTCAGATGCTTTTTGGAGGCGTTCAAGTCGACGGAACCGAGGACCCGGTCAGCACGGATGGTTGCGCCGCGGGGGACTACAAGTGCAACGGCGAGTACCTGCTAGCGTGTGGCTCCCAGGCCGACGGATGGACGCTGAAGGACACCTGTGCTTCCGGCGACCGCTGCGATCCGAAGGGCAAGCTCTGCAAGCTGTGTAGCGAGAGCGACTTCAGCTGCAATGGGGCACTGCGCAGGAAGTGCAAGGCCGACGGCTCGGCATGGGAGGACTTCGAGTCGTGCCCTTCTGCCGAACAGTGCAGCGAAGCAGGCTGCGGCCCGTGTCGGCCAGGAGCCCTCGACTGTTCCCTGGCTCAGGGCGAGCGTCGCGTGTTGCGCGAGTGCTCGGCAGCGCAGCAACTCGTCGTGCTGGACGTGTGTGAGAGCGAGGCCCTCTGCGCGGCCAGTCGTGAGAGCTCCACGCTGCCGGGTTGGGCGCGCGTTTGCAACGAGCCGTTGTGTGAGGCGGGCAAGTACAGCTGCGAGGGCACGCGACTGCTGCGCTGTGCGAGGGACCGCAGCGCCTGGAGCGAGCTCGACGTCTGCGTCACCGGGGCCTTGTGTGACGCGGCCGCGGCGGAGGGGAACGGCGCAACGGATCCCGCGGACGTGGTGAATGTCATGTGCCCGAGCCCTTGCGTTCTCGGCAGTCATCGCTGCGAGGGTATGAGCCTGCAACGTTGCCGCGAAGACCAGTCCGGCTTCCAGCCCGTGACCACCTGTGAAGCGGGCACCGAGTGTGATCCGGTGTTGGGACGCTGCGGCGGGCCCTGCACAGCGGGGCAATATCAGTGCAACGGGCCGATGCTGCGCAAGTGCCGGGCGAACGGCACCTGGGACGCCGGCGTCGATTGTCTGGTCCCCGAGCTCTGTCCCGACACTACCAGCGGGGGTCCGCAGGCTTGTCGGGTGCCGGCCTGCACGGCCGGTCAGTTTAGCTGCGATGGCGCCGTGTTGAGCCGATGTCGAGAAGATCTGCGCGGCTTCGAGCAGCAGCAGACCTGCGATTCGGCCGCGCTCTGCAACGAGCTGAGCGGGCGTTGCGACCTGAAGACCTGCCCCGTCGCCGATCAATATCGATGCGACGGCCCGCGGCTCCAGCGTTGCAATCGCGACCTCACGGCGTGGGCTCCCATCGCGACCTGCGACGCCGGGCAGTTCTGCGACGACGATCCCGCGGACCCCGGTTGCAAGATGGAATGTCCGCGGCCGCTGCGCTGCACCGGACGCCTGCTCGAGCGCTGCACACCGGAGGGCTGGGCAACGCAGGCGTCCTGCGCCACGGCTGACCTGTGTGACTGCACCTTGACCGACCCCGACGGGGCAGGCCCGCTCACGAGCGCGTGTACCCAAGGGCTCGCGAGCGATGGCTGCGGCGTGGTCGCCTGTGGCGCCAGCAGGGCCCTCTATCGCTGCGAGGGAGCCGCCCTGCAGCAATGCGCCGCAGGCCGCAACGGCTGGGAAGCAGTCGCTACCTGTGAGGCCCCTGGGCTGTGCTACGCCGGGGAAGCGCCCGCACATAGCACGGGCTACTGTGCGGGCTGCCCCACCGCGGGCGAGCTCGCTTGCAATGGCAGCGGCGAAAGCTCGGCGTTGCGACAATGCCCCGACGATCGCCGTGGCTGGCTCACGTCGCAGCTGTGCGGTGCTTCTGGTTGCATCGTGGTGCCGGGCGCGGACGACCGCTGCGCTGCCTGCAGTGAGGGCGAGGTCCGCTGCGCCGGCGCCCAGCCGGAGATCTGCGACGCGGCGCGCAGTGGCTTTGTTGCCAATGGTGCCGCTTGCTCGACCAGCTGCCTGCCCGCCACCGGTGCATGCGCCGCGTGCAGTCCGGGCGAGGTGCAATGCCAAGGCGCGCAACCGCAGGTGTGCAATGCCAGCGGGCGCTGGGTCGATGAGGGCATGCCCTGCCCAGCTGGCGTCGATTGCTCCGACGGAGCCTGCCAGTACGCCTGTGCGGCGGGCGCCCGCGACTGCATGGGCGCCCAGCCGCTCATCTGCGCCGACGATCGCAGCGGCTTGATCGCAGAGGGGCCGGTTTGCTCGCAGCCCGCACTGTGCACCAGTATGCTCGGCGCAACTCGCTGCTTGAGCTGCAGTGCCGGTGAGCGACAGTGCGATGGCTTACAGCCCCAGGTCTGCAATGCCGCTCGCACGGGCTGGGCGGATAGTGGGGATGCCTGCGCGACCACCTGTGCGGGCGCGGGTGTTTGCGGCCCCGTCGTTCCGGACATCGTGTGCGAGGCGGGCCAATACCGCTGCATGGGCGTAAATCTTCAAATTTGCAACGCGACGCTCACTGGCTGGGTCCCCGTCGCCCGCTGCGCGAACGCCAACGCCTGCGACGACGCCAGCGGAGCGTGCACGGAATGAGCTGAACACCGAAGGAACGGGGTCAGTGCGAGAGCTGCAGATTCGCGTCCGCACTGCGACGAAGACCGAGAAATCTGCAGCCGGTTCAGCGGTCGCCGGTGTAGGCTCCCAGCCGCCATGCTCTACGCGATCCTTTGCTATAACTCCGAAGACGTCGTCGGCCGCTGGACTCGAGAGGAGGACGACGCGACCATGGCCCGGCTGGAGGTCGTGCAGGAAAAGCTAGCCCGCGAGGGGCGGCTCGGACCCGTTGCGCGTCTGGTGTCCACCAGCGCCGCCAAGACACTGAGGAAATCATCCGTCGAGCCGTTCGTCGTGGACGGGCCTTTCGCCGAAACCAAGGAGCAGTTTCTTGGCTTCTACGTCGTCGACTGCTTGAACATCGAGAGCGCCCTGGAGGTAGCCAAGGAGCTGACGTTGGCGAACCCCGGCACCGGCTCTTACGAGGTTCGCCCGATCGCCTACTTCAACCCGGGCGGCCCGAGCTCCACCCAGGCCGGTGCGTGATCGCTTGCACCCTCCAAGCCGCGCACCCAGCGGTCGACACCGGCGGCAAGCAGCCGCGGCGCAAGCTGCGGGCTGAGCAGGAGATGGTCGAGGCGCAGGCCCGCGTCGCGCTCCCAGCGGTTCCGCTTGTAGTCCCAGAACGTGTACATCGGGTCGGTGGGATGCAGGACGCGAAGCGCGTCGGTCCAACCCTGCCCCAGCAATCCCGCGAAGGCCGCGCGGCTTGCCGGTTGGACCAGGGCATCTCGATCCCAGGAGCGCGTCGGGTAGATGTCCTGCGGGCTGGGTGCCACGTTGTAGTCGCCCGCCAGGATGCAGGGAACAGCCGCCGCCAAGAGCTCGGCTGCATGCGCTGTGAGCCGCTCGAACCACGCTAGTTTGTAGTCGAACTTGGGCCCTGGTTGAGGGTTGCCATTCGGTAGATACACGCAGCCAATCAGCACGCCGTTGACGGCAGCTTCGATGTACCGGCTCTGAGGGTCCTTGGCGTCCCCCGGCAGCCTGTCGCGGCTGAGCACGGGCTTGGCGCCGCGAGCGAGGATCGCCACGCCGTTCCAAGTCCGCTGTCCGCGCCAGACGGCCTCATATCCGTGCTCGCGAAGCGCCTTGGCCGGGAACTCAGCGTCGGCCGCCTTGAGCTCCTGCAAACACACCACGTCCGGGGCGGCACGCGTCAACCACTCGAGCAAGCTCGCGAGCCGCCGATTCACGTTGTTGATGTTGAACGTTGCGATTTTCACCGGACACGCGCGCAAGCAACTAGCAGCTTTGCCGCTCGCGGAAGCTTGTAGGGGCTGGCCGCGACATCACACTCGTTGATCGAGCAGGCGTACGCCCCTCCGCCGCGCGTCGAGGCTCCACACCCCTGCGCCGCGGCAAGCGATGTAGAGGAACAAAAACGCGTAAAGAAGACCCAGCTCGCCCTTGTTTACGACCGGGAAGAAGCCGGCGCCGAAGTCGAGCTTCCAATGGAATTGGACGTAAGCGACGGCCATCGTACCGCTGGCGATGAACGCAGCGCAGCGCGTGAACAGACCGAGCGCAATGGCAATTCCGCCGACCAGCTCGATCCACCCGCCGAACCAGAGTTGAGAGCCTACCGGTGGCTGCCGCTCCGTCAGCAGACCCAAGATCTTCTGCACGCCATGAAAGGCGAAGAGGATGCCAGCGACGATGCGCAGCAAGGCATACGCGTGTTCAGCGTGGGGCCCCAACGAGCGTTCCAAAAAAGGCTTCATTCGCCTTCTCTGCCAGATGTGCTCGGCCCTGAATAGCCTCGCAGCGCCGCGGAGCGCTCTCAACGCGATCGCGGCGAGTGTCGCGCCCTCAGGAGTCGGCAGGCGGGCGCTGCACCCCGCCGATGTTCTCGTCCGCGGTGCCCTCGCTCTGGCCCTCCGACGGCGGTGGGGGCGGCGGAGGACGCGCGGCGTCCTCCTTCTTCTCTTGCAGCGCCGGATCCACGGCTTCCCCTTCGAACTTGATTGGTGATTTACGTTGATTGGGCATGGGACCTCAGCCTTTCGCAAGCAGCATTCGGGCCAGAGGCCGCGCGCGATTTCGCGCTTTGCAAACGCCGTTTACTGCGGAAATAACGTTACCGTCGCTTCTCGCAATCGGGTTGTGGCGGGGGGTCTTGCATCGACATGGCGCGATGTAGCGAGGTAAAGCGCCCCGTAACGTCCGCGGCTCCAGGGAAAGCAAAGCACTGGCTCAATGGAACGTCTTCTGCACCAGCCCCGCCCGGAGGTGACGGAGATGACGAATCGAGTTTTGATCTGCGCAGGTGCTGCAATGATTCTGAGTCTGATGCCCGCGTGTGGAGACGATGGGGACGACGGCGGCGGTACGGGTGGCGGCACGACCACGGGAACGGGCACCAGTGGCGGTACCGGCGGCGGCACGGGCGGCGGAACGGGCACGGGCACGGGCACCGGAACAGGCACCGGAACAGGCACCGGAACGGGAACAGGCACCGGAACGGGAACGGGTCTCTGAGTTGCGCCCCATTGCAGCGGCGACCAAGAGGGCTTTCCTCGTCGACATTCGCGTTCGGCGATAAGTCGAGGGGCGGTCGAGGCCAGAAACCTCGATCGTGGCCCCTTCGGTCTCTGCTAGAGCGAAGCCATGCAACAACCCCCCGCAGGATGGCCTCGTATCACCCCGGCCGTCTACTACGAGGATCCGCGAGCGGCGATCGATTGGCTCTGTGGCGCGTTCGGGTTCGAAGTACGCCTGAAGGTAGAAGGCGACGGTGGGCGCATCGAGCACGCCGAGCTCCAGTTCGGCGACGGCCTCATCATGGTCGGCGCGGCCAACACCCGACAGCGAGCCAAGGACCACTGGCAGGCAAACCACGCAAGCCCGAAGAACACCGGAAAGAATACCCAGAGCCTGGCGGTTTTCGTCGATGACGTCGACGCCCACTCTCGGCGCGCCGTTGGGGCCGGTGCGGAGATCTTCCGCGACCTGCGCACGGAGAATTATGGCGACGAGTACTGGAGTGACAGGATCTACGGCGCGCTCGACTTAGAGGGCCATCAGTGGTGGTTCATGCAGCGTTTGCG
>DASQDA010000482.1:0-6921 GCA_035634435.1 Polyangiaceae bacterium | reverse complement strand
TTACGACGAGCTCGTCGCGCTGATGACGTACGACGGCGATGTGATGCGCACGGCGAGTCGAGGGCCGACGGGCGTGATGATGGTGGGCCTGCAGGGCTCGGGTAAGACCACCACCGCGGCCAAGCTAGCGCGCTGGTTCAGCAAGGAAGGCAAGAAGCCGTTGCTGGTGGCGGCGGACATGCAAAGGCCGGCTGCCGTCGAGCAGCTGCAGGTGCTGGGCGGTCAGATCAACGTACCCGTATTCAACATCGCGGGCGCAAGCCCGATCGAGATCTGTCGCGCTGCGCCCGCCGAGGCGGCGCGGCAACGTTGCGACATCATCATCTACGATACCGCCGGGCGTCTCGCGATCGACGAGCCGCTGATGCAGGAGCTGTCGGACATCAAGGGCTCGGTCGCTCCGGACAACATCTTGCTGGTGGTCGACGCCATGATCGGCCAGGACGCGGTGCAGACGGCCCGCAGCTTCAACGACCTGCTCGGCATCACCGGGGTTGTCTTGACGAAGCTCGACGGCGACGCGCGCGGCGGCGCAGCCTTGAGCATTCGCGAGATCACCGGGGCGCCGCTGGCGTTCGTCGGTATGGGGGAGACCACCGACAAGCTCGAGCCTTTCCGCGCCGAGGGCATGGCGAGCCGCGTGCTCGGCATGGGCGATGTCGTCGGCCTGATGAAGGACTTCGAAGAGGTCGTCGACCAGAAGAAGGCCGAAGAAGACGCGATGCGGATGATGTCGGGCCAGTTCTCGCTGGACGACTTCCTGAATCAGATCCGCATGATTCAGAAGATGGGCTCGCTCCGCGATCTGGTCGACAAGATCCCGGGCATGGGCAACATGCTGCCGCCGGGCGCCGCCGAGCAACTCGACGAAGGCGAGCTCGGACGCGTCGAGGCCATGATTCAGTCGATGACGCGCAGCGAACGCGACGACCCGCACGTACTGGTACGCGAGCCGTCGCGTGTCCAGCGCATCGCGCGCGGCTCCGGGCAGCCGGAGCAGGGCGTGACCGAGCTGGTTCAGAAGTTCTTGTTCATGCGGCAGATGATGTCGGGGCTCGGACAAGACGCCGGCTTTCTCGGTAACATCCCCGGGCTGAAAAACCTCAACATGGCCCGGAACCTGCGCCGCGCGATGAAGGGCGGACAGATGCCAGGTGGGATGAATCTGCCGCCGGGTATGAATCTGCCGCCGGGCATGAATCTGCCGCCAGGCATGGGGTTTCCGGGGATGGGCTTTCCCGGCATGGGGTTTCCGGGAGCGTCTGCGGGCGCTCCGGAAGCGCCACGCATGAAGGCGCTGAGCAAGACGGAAAAGAACGCCAAGAAGAACCTGCGCAAGCGCGAGCGCGACGCGCGCAAGAAGAACAAGGGCAAAAAGTAATGTTTTCTAGATCGGCCTTGATCGCCGGCTCCCTCTTCCTCGCCTCGGCGTGTTCTGAAAGCAGCCCCAAAGCGGGCGCAGAGCTCGATCCCGCCGCTGCAGCTTACGTGCTGCGCAGCTTGCCGCGCGACGTCGGGCAGCGTGCCTTCATCGACTTCGGAGGGCGAGCGCACCTGGTTGGTTACACGCTCACACCGAGCGATGTCGCGCCGCCCGGCAGCACGGTAAAGCTGACCTTGTACTGGCGCTCGGTGGCTCCGCTCGGCGAGGGCTGGTCCCCCGTCACACAGCTGCTGGTGGGCCGTCGTGTGCTCGACGTGCCCTCCCGCAGCGTGCTCAGCCAGAACCCTGCGCTGGCGGCGAGCAGCTGGAAAGCTGGGCAGATCTACGTGGACTCACAGGACGTGCAGATCCCACGGGACACCCGTGCTCCCGAGGTGACGCTCGCCGTTGGCTTTCGTCGCGAGTCACCAGCCGCTAAGCGGACCGCGGCCCAGCCGAGCGCTCCGGATGGGGCCGCCGACGAAGCGCCGCTCCGGCCCGACCTGCGGCTGCCGGTGCTCAGCGGGCCCTCCGATGGTCAGGAGCGCGGGCTGGTGGCCGTCTTGCGCACCGGGCTCGCCCAGGCGGCGCGCGCTGAAGCTGCCGGGGCAGCGGCCAAAGCACAACCCAATGCGGTCCGTGCCGGCTCGCTACCTGCAGCGCGCTGAGGCCTCGATGCGACGTCCGATGCGACCCTGTGGCGGGCTGCTGCTCGCGCTGGCCCTGGCGCTTTGCTCCTGCAAGGGGAAAAAGCAGGACTACACGCACGCGCGCGAAGAGCTCAAAGCCCATGCGGTCGAGCGGCCCCCGGAAGCAATGCTTCCACTGGGAATCGACTTCGACGGCAAGGTAAAGCTGCTCGGATACGAGATGCGCCCAGCACGCTTCGCGCGCGCCGGACAGCGCGTGCGCCTGACGCTGTACTGGCAGCTCACTGGCAACGTCGAGCCGGGATCTCGCCTCTACACGCACCTGCTCGACGGGTCCGGCGAGCGCATCGGCAGCTTCGACGAAATCGGTCCGTTGCGTGAGCCCAAGGAAGGACAACCAAAGTTTCCGCCCGAAGGTTCGGAGCCCGGCAAGGTCTACCTCGACGAGCTGTGCTTCCGCTTTCCCGGGGGCGTGAAGACGGCGGAGGTGCAGCTGGTAGCCGGCATCGTCCGGGACAGCGAGCTCTTGCCGATCGCCTCGGGGCCGCACGATGGAAACGGGCGAGGTCTGGTGGCGGAGCTGAAGGTGAGGCGCACCCGCAAGCGCAAACCACGCCCGGAGCCCGTTCCGGCGACCGTGGCGAGCAAGCTGGCAGCTGACGTCAAGATCCAGATAGACGGCAAGCTCGGAGAGCCCGCCTGGAAACAGGCCGAGACCCTCACCTTAGTGGATGTCGCGAGTGGCGAGCCGAACCTGGCCTTTCCGGTCAACGGCAGCGTGAAGCTGGTGTGGAGTGACCAGGGGTTTTACGTCGGCTTCGAGGTGAAAGATGCGAGCGTCGTGGGCGGGTTCGACAAGGCCAGCCGCGACCCACACCTCTGGACGCGCGACGCGGTGGAGATCATGGTCGACCCCGAGGGCGACGGCGACAATCTCGACTACTACGAGATCCAGTTGAATCCGCAGAACCTGGTGTTCGATTCGCGCTTCGACAGCTACAACGAGCCACGCCGCGAACCGGACGGGCCGTTCGGTCACCAGGACTGGTCGTCCAAGGTGAAGAGCGCCGTGCATGTGCACGGCACCCTGGACGTCCCGAGCGATCGCGACGAGGGTTACGTCGTCGAAGCGCTGATTCCGTGGACATCGTTCAACAACGGCAAGGGCACGCCGCCTGCGCTCGGCGCCGTCTGGCGCATGAACTTCTACGCCATGCAAGACAACGGCGGCGTGGCCTGGTCGCCCATTCTGCAGCAGGGCAACTTCCACAAGGCGTCGCGCTTCGGCCGCGTCAGCTGGGGTGAGCCTGTCAACGAAGCGCCGCCGGCCGCGAGTGGGGACGTGAACGCGCGCTTGAAGGCGCCGCGGAGCCCGAGCTTCGGCGGCGAGCGTCTGCGCGAGGGCATCGGTAGACCGACGTTGTCGCCCGCCGTGCGCCAAACGCGGGCGCCGGCGGAAGCAGCGAAGTAGTCGCTGAGACCCACTGCCTGCCGAGCAGCGCTCAGCGTGCGCGCGCTTGGCGCAGCAGCTCACCCTGGGCGGAGGCACAACGGCTCGCAAGAGCGCTGCCGCGCTCCAGCTCGAGCTCGGCACGAGCGATCTGCTGTGCCGCGGCGATCGAGGCGCTGGTGCCGCCGTCGGGCTCGGCGAGCAAGGCGCGAGCGCGCGAGCTGGCGTTCAGAGCCTCCACATGACGTGTGTAGGCATCGACACACAGCTCGCGCAGCGCGCACGCTTCCGCGCTCTGACACCGCGCACTGCGAAGCGCGCCGAGCAAGACGGGCTTGGCATCGTTCGGCGCATTGCGTAGCGCGTCGATGTAGCGAGCGAGGCCGAGCGCCTCGGCTTCGAGCTGTCGCGACGCGCCCGAACGGCAGCCTGCCGTCAGCAAGAACGCGAACGCGACGGCGCTGCCGATAACTCGCCTCCCGACGCGAGGGGAGCGCGCTTCACTCACTGGTCTTTGGCAACGGTCCCATCTGTATGCGTTCGCCGATGTACGAGCCGATCAACGTGAACAGCACCCCCAGTACGGACATGAGCACGTACATGAACGACGGCATCGTCTTCACGGTCTGGTTCACGTAGAGCAGGAAGGCGGTGGGCAGCGCGACCAGGAAGACCGCGACCATGGGCTCGACGAAGGTTCGACCGGGCGAAATGAGCCCGATCAAGGTGCCGCCCAGGAACCAGACCGGGATGGCCACCAGCATGCCCGCGGAACCCTCGAAATCGAGCGCGGGCACCACCATGGGCAAGCCCATGACCAGGGCCGCCGTCATCACAATCATGATGGCCAGCGAAACCCCGAACCAGGGAAGGCTGAAACCCTCCTGCTGGTAGCGGCGCTCGAGCTCTTCCTGCCGACTAAGCTGACGCTTGAGATCCTCGATCTTCGCTCCGCACGAGACGCAGCGATTGTTTGCGAGGGGAGGAGTGTTGGAGAACCCGCAGGACGGGCAGATTATCTTGCTCAGGGTAGCCATGGCATCCACAGAAGACGAGTCCTCCATGCTAGCCGTCCTTTCGTAGAGACCGCCAGCACTTCCCCAGCCTTCTTGCGGGCCGCTCCCGCCGTCCGACTCCGACAGCCTCGGCCGGTCAACCAGTAATCGATGCTTCTGGGTCCGCGCCTCGGTAATGAAGCTGGGAACTCGGCCTCGCTTGCGCTGTCGGACTTTCCGCAATGATGACTAACGTCGAGCGCCCCTCAATCCCCGGCAGTGGCGACGATCTCGCTGCGCTGCCGCCTCCGCGGCGTCCCTTTCGGCGCGCCACGTTCGCGGTGATGGCAATCACGGCCGCCTTTGCCTCGTGGCTGGTGTTCGGTCTGCGGGGCGAGCTTGCTTACGCACTCAGGAGCCAAGATCCCCACACTGTCGGCAACCTGTCGCAGCTCGCGCTCTCCGCGGACCTTCGCAACGAGTGGGTGCGGGGCGAAGGCAGCCTCAGCACGACGGACGTGGTGCGTTATTCCCGACCCCTGGAGGCGGACCACTACCGCCTCGCCCGCGTCGAAAACCACCCGCGACTCTGGGTGGAGCTGCGCGTCCCGCGCGACGCCGACGGCGAGCGCTTCGTCGCGCCCGGCGCTTTCTTCGGCCGCCTGCTGCCCGCCGACGAGGCCGGATTGCGTTACGGCGCGCTGCCGGGCGCGGTCCTCGAAGCTTCCAAACCTGCGCTGGCTCCCGGCTCGTGGCTGCTGATCGAGGGCGAGTCTCCTGCGAATACGCGCTGGGTGCTCGGGCTGGCCTTGCTGCTGCTCGGCTTTGCAGCCTTCAACCTTGCGGGTATCGTGCGGCTCGCGCGGCGCGTGCGCGACGACTGACCATGCCGAGCCGCCGAAGTACGACCAGCGAGGTGTTGGTGATTGGCGCTGGCGTCATGGGCTGCGCCATTGCCTGGGAGCTGTCGCGCCGCGGGGCACAGGTAACGGTCCTGGAGCGCAGTGTGCCGGGCGCCGAAGCCTCCAGCGCCGCTGCAGGTATCCTGGGCGCACAGGCCGAGACGCACGCGCCCTCGCGAGGCTTCGCGCTCGCCTTGCATAGCCGGGCCCGCTACGCCGAGTGGGCCAAGGCGCTGATCAAGGCAACCGGGATCGATATCGAGTACCGCCGGTGCGGCGTGCTGCGTGTGGCGCTCGACAAGCTCGCTCTGCGCGAGGCCATCCGCGAGCCCCGCTTTCAACTGGAGAGCGGCTGCAAGGTGGACCAACTGAGCGCACGCCAGGTTCGAGCCCGCGTCGAGGTGCTCACCGAGGCGGTGCAGGGCGCGGTCGCGTTTCCCGATGACGCGCGCGTGGACCCGCCCAAGTTGCTGCGCGCGCTTCGCATTGCGGGCGAGCGAGCGGGTGCTCGCTTTCAGAGCGGCATGTACGTGCAGCGGGCGGTCAGCCACGCGGGGCGCGTCAGCGGCGTGGCTCTGGAGGACGGCCGATTGCTTTCGGCGGCGCACGTCGTGGTGGCGGCCGGCAGCTGGAGCTCGCTCGTACAAGGGGTTCCCCTGCCCGCGTCCGGCGTCGTGCCCGCGCGGGGCCACATCGTCGAGCTCCAGCTGGCCACGCCGCTGTTCGCGCCCGTCATCATGGGGCCCCGCTGCTACTTGGTCCCGCGCGACGACGGTCGGCTGCTGGTTGGTTCGACCCTCGAGTTCGTGGGCTTCCGGCGCGAGGTGACGGCGGGCGCCGTCCACACGTTGTTGGATGCGGCCATCGAGCTCGTGCCCGCTCTGCGCGAAGCGAACCTCGGTGGCGCCTGGTCCAGCTTCCGCCCCTACACGCAAGACGGCCTGCCGCTGATCGGCGAAACGGACACCCAAGGACTCATCGTGGCGACCGGCCACTATCGAAACGGCATTTTGCTGGCCCCCGGCACGGCGGACATCGTGACGGCGCTGGTGCTCGGCAAACGCCCCGCACTCGAGATCGGAGCTTTTTCGCCAATGCGCGTTCAGGCCGAACGGCCGAGATCGGCTGGAACTCCACTTCGTTCTCGGCTATGACCCGCCCCCATGGCGATCACCTACCGCGAAGCTGGCGTTGACATCGACGCGGGTGACGCCCTCGTCGACCGCATCAAGCCCCTCGCAAAGAGCACTCGAATCCCGGAGATGGTCTCCGACATCGGAGGCTTCGCCGGCCTGTGCTCATTGCCTACCGACATCGAGGACCCCCTGCTCGTGAGCGGTACCGATGGGGTCGGCACCAAGCTCAAGCTCGCCTTCGCGCTGGATCGGCACGACACCATCGGCATCGACCTGGTGGCGATGAACGTGAACGACGTCATCACCACGGGTGCGCGGCCGTTGTTCTTCCTGGATTACTTCGGCTGCGGAAAGCTCGACGTCGC
>DASQDA010000481.1:0-2118 GCA_035634435.1 Polyangiaceae bacterium | reverse complement strand
TCGCTGCCGGATTTCACGCGCGCTTTCATGGGCGAGCCGAGCCCGTCGATGTGGAGCCGGACGCGGGCGCCCGGTGCTCCAACTGGGTGGGCTTTGGGGGCCTGCTGGGCAGCCGGGCCCTCGCAGAGACCGCTCAAAGCGTCCACGCTGCGGCTGTCCAGAGCCGTGAACTGGACCCCGAACTCGCCACCGCGGGTGCCTTCGCGGCGCCAGGCGACCTTGCCCTCGACCACGATTTCCTTGCCCTCGTTCTCGAACCGGCACACCAGGGGCGCGTGGGCCTCCGGCAAGTACGCAGTGCGCAAATGCATGCCCCGGGCGCTGACATCCAGCGATTCAGCCTCGAAGACCGAGCTTCCGCCCGCGCTTCCGCACACTTCCACCAGGGAGGAGACGGGCACCCGTTGGGTGCCGCGATCTCGGCGTTCTTGCACTTCCGTCATGGCTGCCTCCAGCGGCCGACCCTGTGGACGACAGGGTTCCGGTCCGCACGAGCCTCCGAGCTAAGACGGGAAGGCCCATGTGGCCAACTTTGCTGGGCCCCTTTACCGAAGGCTCCGCCCCTTCCATGATGCCGCACCGGAATGGCGCTTACCGTCATCGTGCGCTCGGGCGATCTCGCCGCGCCGGCCAGTATTACGTTCGATGCCCCCCGCATCGTGATCGGACGTGGTGAGGGCTGCGAGGTGCGCCTGCCCGATCCGAGCGTCAGCCATCGGCACGCTTCCATCCGGCAGCGCGGTACGGACTACGTCGTCATCGACGAGGGCAGCACGAACGGCACCTTTGCTGGGCCCGTGCGGCTCTCACCCCAAGCGCCGCGCATGCTGCGGTCCGGCGACCTCCTGCGGATCGGTCGCATCTGGTTGGAGGTGCGCATCGCGCAGGCGCAAGTCACCCAGGCTCAGATGCTGGCGACACGCGAGATCGCGCTTTCGCTCGTCGCCAGCGCGCTGGCGGCCGGGGGCGAGCCGCCATGCCCGGAGGTGAGGGTAACCAGCGGGCCTGACCGTGCGGGTATCCTGCTACTGAAGGAAACGGAGCGCGTCTACGTCGTCGGACGTGGACCCACGGCTGACCTCTCGATAGAGGATGAGGACCTCTCGCGCCGTCATCTGGAAATCGTACGCCGAGGGGGTCAGCTCATGGTGCGCGATCTCGGCTCCAAGAACGGCAGTGAGCTCGAGGGGGTGCCTCTCAAGGCGGGCCACGAAGTCGCCTGGCTGCCCGGCAAGCGGCTGAGCTTGGGTCAGTCGGTGCTGGCGTGCCAGGACCCGGTGCGCGCTGCCCTCGACGAGATCGAGAGTGCTCCAGACGAGCGCATGAGTCCCACTGACGGTATCGATCCGCCTGCACTCGCTGTGGAAGTCGATGCGGTGCCAGCCATGGAGCCAAGCGCGGGCGAGCCAGCGCTGGCGCCCGTGGTGGCACGCACGGCCAGCGTGGCCGCCAAGCGCAGCGCACTCGGCGTCTTCGACCTGCTGGTCGCGCTGGTGGCCTTCGCCGTGCTCGGGCTCAGCCTCTTCGGGCTGTGGCTCTTGTTTCGCAGCTAGTGCGTGTCGCAGAAATAGCCATCGTCACGTCCAGGCGTTGGCGGGGCCACGGCGAGCGCCTTGACCCCCGCAGCTCCGTTCAGCGCTTGGGCTCGATCAGACGGACGAGCGTACCAATGACGCGATTGGACAGAGCCAGCAGCTCCGGCTCGAGCGGCCCGACCCAGCCGAGCGCCTGCGCAGTCTCCCAGCACGCGAGGGCTTCGCGAGCCGATGCCGCAGCGGACTGATAACGCGCCTGGCGATTTCTCCCGCGCGAGTAAGCACCTTCCGCCGTGTGGAGAGAAATCGAGGTGAGCGCACGCTCGAACTGATCGCCCAGAGCTCCGCTGCGCGCACGCAGCACTGGCAAAGCGGCGCCAATTGCCGCACCGACTCGAGCACGACCGCATAAATCTTGAGAGTCATCTAGGTCTCCTTCGCTTCGCCCCCCTGCTCGGGGAACACCCAGTCCCCGCCGGCGCGCGCAGGCCGGGTCCAGGCTGCGAGCGAGCGCCAGCGAGCAAGCACCGCCGGCGCCGCTGGCGGCCCCCGCCTGGACGCGGCCGAGCACGCTTGGCACGCT
>DASQDA010000480.1:0-8210 GCA_035634435.1 Polyangiaceae bacterium | reverse complement strand
TTGCGTGCGGATCGACTCACGCGCGTGCAGAGCGAGCCTTTGCGCCAGAAAGCCCAGGTCCGCCTTGACGGACTCGCGATCGCCCTTCCGCGATTCGGCCAGACGTAGGGCGGGTACGAAGTCCGGGGCGCCGAGCACGGCGAGCGCCTCGTCGGAGAAGCGTTCGCGCTCACGAACCGCCTCACCGGAAGCGAGCTCGACGGCCAGATCGGCGCTGCCCTGCGCCAGGGCCACCCGCTCCGTCGGAAGCCCGCGCGCCGCGAGGATGCGTTCCAGCACCGCGTCTGCAAGCGCGCCGAAGCGTACCGGCAAGGTGCGCGAGCGGATGGTATCGAGCAAACGATTGGGCCGGCTCGTCAACAAGACGAAGCGCGTGCGCGAGGGTGGCTCTTCGAGCGTCTTGAGCAGCGCGTTGGCTGCGGGAGGCGTGAGCTCATCGGCATCGCGGACGATGAACACCAGCGAGTGTCCTTCATGTGGGGGGAAGCCGATGCGCGTGAGAACCACCCGCCGGATCTGGTCGATACCGATGCCGGTCGCCTCGGCTTGGCCCGTGACACTGCGGTAGATGCCGCGACCGACGAGCACGACGTCCGGGTGCTGCGGTACCTGCGGCTCGTCGGACGAAAACGCGAGAGCGCGCCGGCAAGCCGAGCAGCTGCCACACCCGAGCTCGCCCTGCGGGCACACGAGCGCGCGGGCCAGGCGCAGCGCCGTCATCTCCTTGCCGACGCCAGGCGGTCCTTCGAACCGATAAGCGTGATGGACGTGGTCGCTCTGCAGCGCACGCGTGAGCGTTTGGACCGCGGGGGCTTGCCCCCAGACGTCTTCGAAGCTCATGCCATCAGCGGCTAGCGCGTCGCCCGCGTGAGAGCAATGCCGGCTCGCGACAAGGCCCGGGTAGCGGTGTAGGGTGGGCAATCCTCGCGCAAACGCGCTGCACCTTCCGCATGACCCTACCGTTTACCGAGCTTCTGCGTCCCGAGCTTGCCGAAATGTCGGCGTATGCGCCACATGCCGGCCAATTCCAGATACGTCTCGATGCCAACGAGGCGCCCACGCTGCTTTCGCCGGCGGCGCGCGCCCGCCTGGCGGAGGTCGCGGCGGAGACGGCCTGGGAACGCTACCCCGACGCGGGCGCCGAGGCTCTGCGAGCGGCAATCGCCGCGCGCTGCGGTGTGAGCGCTGCAGAGGTTCTGGTGGGGGTTGGAAGCGACGAAATCATCAGCTTGCTGCTCACCGCTTTGTCGCACCCACGTGACGACAACGATAGCCCGCTGGTGCTCACCACCACGCCCACTTTCGTGATGTACCGCATGAGCGCGCGGGTTCGGGGTCAACGGGTGCTCGAGGTGCCGCTCGACGACTGCTGGGACCTGGCAGCCGAGGCGCTCAAGACGGCGACGCGGCTGGTAGAGCCGAGCGTCCTCTTCATCGCCAGCCCCAATAACCCCACCGGCAACAAGATGAGCTTGGACCGGCTGGCAAGCCTCATCGAGTCGGTGCCGCGCTCGCTGGTGGTCATCGACGAAGCCTACGTCGACTACTCCGACTTCGACCAACTGGAGCTCTACCGCCGCTACCAGAATGTGGCCGTGCTCCGCACGCTCTCGAAAATCGGATTCGCAGCGCTGCGCGTCGGTTGGTTGCTGGCCCGCCCGGAGCTGATTCAAGCTCTGGACAAGGTGCGCCTGCCGTACAACCTGACGACGCTCTCGCAGCGACTGGCAACGCTGGCTCTGACGGAGCTTGCCGCTGAAGTGACGGCGACCACCCGTTACGTGGTGGCCGAGCGCGAGCGCATGACGCTTTCGCTGGCAGCGCTGCCCGGCGTCCACGTGACGCCCAGCCAGGCAAACTTCGTCTGGGTGCGCAGTGAAAAGCCCGCTGCGGAGCTCTTCGAGCGACTGGCGGGGCAAGGCATCTTGGTGCGCAGCTTTCACGCCCGGGGAGGAAGACTGGCTCGCCAGCTGCGGGTCACCGTTGGGAGCGAGGCGGAGAACTCCGCTTTCCTGAGCGCCTACGCAGCGCTCCTCTGAGCTTCGCGATGGCTGGCGGCAAACTTTGGATTCGAGCGCTGGTTTGTTCATTACTGACCAACGCTTGCGCTTTCGGCCCGGGCCGCGTCACCCGGGTAGCGGACGGGGTGCCGTACGAGGGCCGTTACGTGCCCGCCGAGGCCTACGCCGCTTATGCACGCGGCGCCGTCGCCGAAGCACAGGGGGACCGCCGTGGAGCCTTGCATGCCTACGAGGAGGCACTGAGCGAGGACGGGAACGCGGCGGAAGTCCTGGTGCGCCTCGGGGCACTGCAGTGCGAGCTCGCCGGGAGTGGGGTAGACAGGCACGCTCGCGTAGCGCGTTCGCGTCTATCGTTGGCAACCCGCTTACAACCGGAGCTCAGCAGCGCCTGGTTCGAGACTGCACGTTGCGAGGCGCGTTTGCGCGAGCCCCGCGAGGCACTGACTGCCGCCCTCGAAGCTGCCAAGCTCGATCCGGGCTCGACGCGCGCCACCCTGCTCGTCGTGGAGCTTGCGCAGCGCATCGGGGACCTCGAGCGTGCACGGCTCTGGCTCGATGCGTGGGTGGTGCGGACGCCCTGGTCGCGAGAGGCATGGACGGCCATGCGCGACTTCGGCGTGCGTCAGCGCGATGCGGCTCGCCACTTTCGCGCCGAGCAGGAGCTTTCGAAATTCGCGCCCAGCAGCGGCGAAGCTACGCTCGATCGCGCCTTGCACGCGAGCGATCTGGTCACGGCGCGAAGCGCGGCGACGCAGTTGCGCATCTCTGCAAGCGAGCTGGCGTTGCGTGCCGTGGCGCTCGGAGCGGTCGAGGCGGCTAGCCAGCAATCGGAGCTCGTGACGAACGCGGACCCGGACGACGCGGATGCTTGGGTGGCGGCTCTGATCGCGGCAGATTTGCGCCGAGACCGGGCCGCCTTCAAGGCCACGTTGCAGCGCGCGCCGCTCACGCCATCCCCCCTCGGCAGTCTCGCATTGGCGCTGCTCGCAGAGCTCATCCAGCGCAAGGATGGCTACGAAGCGCTCATCCAGGGCGACGCTCCGTCACTACCTTAGTGCGACAAAGCCTAGTGTCCTGAGTGCGTGACATGTCCACCAAATTCATGGGGTCCCGACGGGGCGAGACCCCACGAATTCCTGGGCTTGGGCCTCGTGCGCTCATGGAACGTTCCTGTTCCAATAGTGTGCTGAATCTTGGATTCAGCACACTAGCGAGGCGGCGAAGCCGATGCAGCGGGCGGAGGGGCGGCGCTCGACGAAGGCGCCGCTGCGCTCCCGGACGGCCTGGCCTTGTACTCCGCGGCGTTGAACGGCAGCTCCAGATCCAGCTCGACGGTTTTGCCGGCCTCCACGACCACCTCTCGCTGGAGCGTTGCCCCCGTCGCGGGCAACAGTGCATTGAGGGTGAGTGCGCCGACCGGAACGCCGCTGATCTCGTACTTCCCGTCCACTCCCGTCACGTCGTGGGTGGCGTACTTCAACACCAACACTTCGGCGGTCGAGAAGATCCGCATGCTATCGACGAGCACGTAGCGACCGGGACTCTGCGGATACATCGTGCTCTCGGCGCCCCCCGGTAGGGCGATGATCTGCGCTCCCATGTTGCTGCCCATCAACTGCGGCACGTAGGCGCGACGGTCCTTGGAGACCACGTCGAGGCGCTGGCCGAACGTCAGCGCGACGGTCCGGCTCGACCAAGCGCAACCGCTGGCCTCCACCACCTCGATCGGCGCGCGCGCCGGGACATAGCCTTCGTAACCGGTGATCGCGACCAGCACGTCCGCCAGCCCCCGCTCGGGGCCCTCGCGGAAGAGCGGCCCGTAGACCTCACGTGCCGTGGCGCACTCAGACGGCACCTGGGAGAGCACCTGCTCCTGCGTGGGTGCAGGATCCCCGGTTGCGCGGATACGTCCGCGAACCGTACCCACCGGGCCGGCATAGGCCTTCTCACTCCTTGGGTTGACGGCACGGGAAATCACTTCGGGCGCGATGGGCAGCCCAGAGGCGACCGACGCCGGCACCGAAGCCGCAGGTGTCGGCCCGGGGTCGCTCTCGGAACAGCGACAGCCTGCCGCGCTCAACATCAGGGTCCCGGCGGCGAGGCTGCCAACCAAGGTGCCGGCAAGCTCACGCAGTTGCACCCAGGGCGACCTCTGACCAACGGGTTCCATCCGGCAATTAGGCTGCATTGGGACCTTGGGCTGCTTTGAGGAGCAACGCTCGTGCCATCCCCCGGCGGGAGCACGCGGTCAGCCGCCGGATGGCCGCAACCCCGCCGCCGCTGCCATCTCCAGAGAGAGATTGGGAAGCACGCCAATCGCAAGCACCAGCAAGGCGGCGAGCACCAGCGCCGTCACCACGTAGCCCGAGCGCATCGGTGTCGCAATCGGAGCACCCGGCGCCGGCTCCCGCATGTACATGAACACCATCACGCGCAGGTAGTAGTAGGCGCCAATCACGCTGTTCAACAGACCGACGACCGTCAGCACGTAAAGCTCGGCGTCGATCGCTGCACCAAACAGATAGAGCTTGCCGAAGAACCCGGCGGTAGGCGGCACGCCTGCTAGCGAGAGTAGAAAGAACGAGAAAGCGAGCGCGGCTGCGGGGTGGCGACGCCCGATGCCCGCGAGGTCTTCGTACGACACCGCCTCGGCTCCACGGCGGCCGCACAGGATCAACGCTCCGAAGGCGCCGGCGGTCGAGACCGTGTACGTGAGCATGTAGAAGAGCACGCTCGCCGTCGCCGTCGGCGACTGCACCGTGGCGACGACGCCCACCAGACCGTACCCGGCGTGCGCAATCGAGGAATACGCAAGCATGCGCTTCACGGACTCCTGACGGCCCGCGACGATGTTAGCGAACGTCATCGTCACGATCGCGAGCGCTGCGAGCGCCGGCGGCCAGCCGCTGCCCCAGCTCATCAAGCGCGCATCACCGAAGGCCGTCAGCAGGACCCGAAGCAACACTGCGAATGCTGCGGTCTTTACGGCCACGGCCATGAACGTGGTGGCCGGCGTGGGAGCCCCTTCATAAGCATCGGGCGTCCACATGTGAAAGGGCACGGCGCTCACCTTGAAGGCGAGGCCCGCGATGGTCAGCACCATACCGATGAGGATCGTGGCGGCGCTCACGCTGCTGGTCGGCTCACCGATGGTGCCAATGGCTCGGCCAATACCGACCAGATCGGTATGTCCGGTGGCGCCGTAGAGCAGCGCACCACCGAACAGCATCAGGGCGGCCGCGAAGCTGCCCAACAGGAAGTACTTCACGGCCGCTTCGGCAGCGCGGTGGCTGCGACGACGCAATCCGATCATGCAGTAGACCCCGAGCGACATGGTCTCGAGCGCGACAAACAAGCTCAGCAGGTCGCCTGCCGCCGAAAGCGCCATGGCGCCCACGGTCGAGAACAGGATGAGCGGGAAGAACTCACCGCGATCGAGGTCGTGCTCGGGAAGATAACCGCCAGCCAGCAACGCTGCGAGCGCTCCGCCCACGCAGAGCGTGAAGCAGAAGAACAGCGTAAAGCGGTCCATGATCAGGTAGGGGCTGAGGAGCGCCACCCCGTCGAGGTTCTCGGGGCCGACCAGCCAGAGAGCAACACTGGCGACGGCGCCAGCTATGAGCGCGACCGCTGCGCCGAGCGCAAGCTCCGAAGAGCGCCCAGCACCGGCGTCGATGATGACGCCTCCCGGACCGATGCCCTCGGGGCTGAGCGGTTTACCGAATGCCTCGGCCAGCATCAGGAGCAGAGCTCCCAGCGTGACTGCGAGCAGGGGCGAAACGGCGATTAGAACATTCATGGGGCGGCCTCGGCGCGGAGTGCTGACGCCTGCTGCGCAGCGACGGGGGTCTTCGGCTCGGGATAACCACGCTCGAGCGGCCCGCCTCGCCGTGCAGACAGGGTTGCGGCGGTGCGATCCGGGATCCGGTAAGCACGAATGCCGTCTTCGTAGCGGTCGAGCACGGCTCGCACGCCATCCGACATGCGCGAGAGCACGATATTGGGAAACAAGCCGAGCACGAAAACCAGCGCGATGAGCGGCGCGATAGCGACGATTTCGCGCACGTTGATGTCCTTGAGACGGCGATTCTTGGGGTTGTCGAGGGGGCCGAAGAACATCTTCTGCACGACGCCCAGCATGTAGACGGCTGCCAGGATGACACCCGCCGCATCCAGGACGCCTTGCAGCCGCGCTTGCGGACCCAAGGTGGAGGACACGAAGGTACCCAGGATCACCATGAACTCACCGACGAAGCCGTTCGTACCGGGCACGCCGATGCTCGACATGGTGACGATGACGAACAACGCTGCGTAGACGGGCATCACCTTGGCGAGGCCGCCGAACTCACGCACCAGGCGCGTGTGGCGGCGGTCGTAGATGACCCCCACCAGGAGGAACAAGGCTCCGGTCGAGATGCCGTGGTTGATCATTTGCAGGATGCTGCCCTGCATGCCCGCCTCGGTACCCGTGAAGAGCCCGAGCATGACGAAGCCCATGTGCGCCACGGACGAATACGCCACCAGGCGTTTCACGTCGTCCTGCTTCCAGGCGACCAGCGCGCCGTAGATGATGCCGCCGCCGATGGCGATGCCGGCGAGCGTGGCAGCGGAAACCCATGCGGGCCCACCGAGCAATCCCATGCAGAAGCGAATGTAGCCGTAAGTGCCCAGCTTGAGCAGCACCGCCGCCAGGATGATGGAACCACCAGTGGGGGCCTGAACGTGCGCGTCGGGCAGCCACGTGTGGAAGGGGAACATCGGCACCTTGATGGCAAAGGCGGCCAAGAAACCCAGAAAACACAACCACGCCGCCTCACGCGGCAGGCTCAGGCGGCTGAGCGCCAGGTAGTCGAAGCTGGCGTACCCCGCGACCTCCCGGTGTGACCACACCATGTAGAGAATGGCGGCGAGCATCAGCATGCTGCCGACCATCGTGTACAGGAAGAACTTGTAGGCCGCCTTGATGCGCTCGACGCCGCCCCAGACGCCGATCATCACGATCATCGGGATCAGCATCAGCTCCCAGAACACGAAGAACAAGAACAGGTCCAAGGAGACGAAGGCGCCCAACATGCCACCGTGCAGCAGCAGATAAGCGAAACACAGGTCCTTGATGCGTGTCTTGATCGAGCCGAAGGAGACGTAGACCGCGATGGGCGTCGTGAAGGTGGAAAGCAGCACCAGCCAGCCGCTGACGCCGTCCACCGCCACGTGGTAGCGGATACCGAGCGAGGGGATCCACTCGACGATGTGCTGAAAATGCCAGCCACGCGTCCAGGCCACCTGAAGCAGCCCGAGCGACACGATGAAGTCGATGGCGAGCACGCCGAGGGTGAAGCGCTTGATGAGCTCGGGGGATTGCCGAGGCATGAACAGCACCGCCGCCGCTGCTGCGATCGGCAGAAACACGATCACCGTTAGCAGCGGTTTCCACTCACCCGCCGGCTCCCCATCAGCCAGCGGTTGCCCGGGCCACAGGGCTCGCACGAAGAGCACGGCCAGCGCGGCGACCAGGCCGAGGCTGAAGCGCTCGAAACGGCCATGGCGGCGCGGAATGGCGGCGCCGATGGCGAACGCCAGCAGATACGGCAGGACGTCGAAGAGCACCTGCGACAGCGGGCTCATGGATTCACCTCGGGCGCGGCGGGAGCCGGCACTAACTCGGGGTCCCGTGCGACGCCGCGAAGCTGACCGTCAGCTCCGCGTTCCACGTCGAGCGTCACCCCTGCGGCACCCGAGCGATCGGGCCTGGGACGAGCAACCACGATGTCCGCGCTCGCCGTGCGCCCGAAGGCATTCATGACCTCGAGCCGAACGGTCCGCGACGCAGCCACGTCGAGGTTGAATTTCTGCACGGTTGCTTGTCCGAAGTCCTCGGAGTCCCACTGACCATCGCCATTGGCGTCCCAGCGATACTTGTAGCCAAGGCCCGGTGCAGCGTTGACACTGTAGGCACCTGCGGCGTGGTTCTGGACCGTCTTTGCCTCGGCTCGGGGAGCCAGCATCAGCCAACCCAGCACACCCACGCCCAGCACCATGAATGCGGCGTAAGCCTGGACCCGCCCGTTCTGAACGTAACGCAGTAGCGTCCCAATGCCCGCCACCAGGAAGCGGGTGACGCGCGCCCGGATGCCGTCGATGACCCACTAGTCCGCACTGACGGAGAGCTCCGCCAGAGAGTCTACCGAG
>DASQDA010000479.1:0-2103 GCA_035634435.1 Polyangiaceae bacterium | reverse complement strand
CGCCACACGCAGCCGCCAGAACCGAGAGCGTGATGATACCCGAGAGGCCGATAATTCTTCGAAACATGATTCCTCCTGCGCGGCCCTGACCGGGCGCGCGGCCCTTGCAGTGCAACAACGGTGCCCGAGCTCGCCGTGCCGAAAAACAAACCAGGCAGCAGGACTGCTCCCCCACGGCGCCATAAGCCCGGTGAGCAGCGATGAGCTCCTGGTCCAACGCGCCCCAACGGGGCAGGTAGCCCCACCGGGCAACGGATCCTGTGAACACTGCCGACGCAGCATGCAAACGTGAATGCAGCGGCGCCATCCCGACGGCCGCTGCGCTGAGCGTTTTCGGACGGAAAGCGTGGGCCTGGCGACGCTCTGGGCGCTCCCGGCAGCGAGCCACTCAACCCGTCCGCACGCGCCGTCGTGATGGCGATCCATCGCACCGCTACCGCGCTCACCAGCCGCCTGACGACCGCACTCGCGACCCCTCACCACAGCCCAGGTTACACCATCACCGGGGCAGCATCCGAGCCGCGCGCCGACGCCGCGCTCAGGGTCGTGTGGAGCAAGCGCAGCAGACGCTCGCCAACGCCCCGGGGAGAATCGCTGTAGCGAAGACGGAGCGCGATGAGGCGGCGGTCGAACACGCGAAGCGTGCGGCCATCTTGCGCACGGTCCCCTCCTTGGAAGTGACGTCGTCAATTCCCGCCGTGAGCCAGCGCATGGTCCCAGGCCCGCCTGCCGAAGGCCTAGCGATCCTTTGGCAGAAGGACGGAGCTGAGCATCGAATGACCTACTTCACCGCGGGAGCGCGCTAGTCTGACCCGGCCCATGCACGCGAGCACGCAGGTATCCGCAGCCGACAGCGCCGAGGACTACGGCCATGCCCGCGAGCTCTTCGAAGAGTACGCCGCCCAGCTCGGCGTCGACCTGTGTTTTCAGAACTTCGCGTTCGAGCTCGATCACCTTGCCGAGATGTACGGGCCCCCTTCGGGATGTCTGCTGCTTGGGCGCCGCGCGGGTGAGATCGTCGGGTGTGTCGCGCTGCGGCACCTGTCCGGAGAGGTTTGTGAGCTGAAGCGGCTGTACGTGAGAGAGTCTGCGCGCACGCTTGGTCTCGGCCGCGCGTTGACGCGAGCCGCCCTCGCAGCGGCGAGGGCAATTGGCTACCAGCGCATCGTCCTGGACACACTCGAACGCATGACGGCAGCGCGCCAACTCTACGCCTCGCTCGGCTTCCGCGCTGCTCTCGCGTACTACGCCAACCCAGACCCAACCGTGGAGTACCTAGCGCTCGATCTCTGAACGCCTTTGACTCGTCGCTCCGGTGTCGCGCTGCTTGCTGCACGCGCACCTACTTTTGCCACGGGCGGGCCTAACTAGGAATTGCGTCCAGCCGAGGCTAGCTGCCCCGTTGAGGCGCGTTTGAATGGCTGCGTGCAGGGGTGTGCCAAAAAGCGCGCAATCGCCTGAACCGCTGCTCGGAGCAGCGAACGGCTTGAGGGACTCGCAGCGGAATGCTTTGTCTCTTCGCAAGCCCATTCGAGCTCTCCATGCTTGGAGATGCTGCAACTCGCGACCGTGGGCCCGCGCCACGGTTCGCTCGACGTCCGTTCCCGGCTGCGCCGCACAGGCACCGTTGTTGCACGCACCACAGCGGCAAAGGAGTTAGTGCCATGAACAATCCTCACGACATTGCCGGAGCGGGGTTGGGGCCGCGCGGCGACATTCCTTCGCAAGCCATTCCCAAGCGTAAGACGCCCTGGTTCATCTGGATGCTGCTGGCGTTTGCGATCGTGTCCGTGATCGGCTTACTGCAGACGTTCGTGCGCACTGCAAAGGTGCCTGTCGACGCGCCGGCGTCGCCGGGCGGCGACACACCGGCGGGCACTCAACCCACCGGCCCGCGGCAGTAGTCATGCGCAACAGCTATGCAACGAGCTTGCTTTGTGCAGCGACGCTGCTGGGGCTCGCGTGTAACCGCGGCACCCACGCAGCGAGCCAAGACGCGGGGCCCGCGGCAACGCCCGCCACCGAGGTGCTGCCCTCCGGGCGGGACCCCGTCGGCACCGGACCTGCCCTCAGCGGCATCGGCAGCCGGGGCACGAGCCCTAC
>DASQDA010000478.1:0-6625 GCA_035634435.1 Polyangiaceae bacterium | reverse complement strand
GGGCGAAGGTGTTCGCTCCGCCCCAGATGGTCACCCAGACCGGGCGTGGATCCGGCTTGTCGATGACGGATATCAAGTGATTCGAACCGGCTGTGCCCTTGCCGGCTCCCACGGCAGCCATGCCGAAGGTGGTCTGCCCCGTCTTCGTCACGCTCAGGAGGTGAGCCGCGGTCGGGAAACCCGGCGCGTGTTTGGTCAGGTTGGCGTGAACCTGCCCGTAGGCGGTTACCTGGCGACGGATCAGGTCTTCGCGCGGGCCAGTCTTGAGGTGGGTCGAGGTCGTCGCTATCAGCGCCTCGACATCGAATTCGTTTGAATTGACGAGGAATCGCACCAGCGACTCCTCATCGTCTGGCTCATTCGCTATGTCGGTCAACACCACCACGCGCGGCTTCTCTTGGCTTTGCACGACACCACCTGCGCCAGCACCGCTGCCCGCAGCGCCGGCCGCGCCCGCCATGCCGCCTGCGGCGCCTCCAGCAGCGGACCCCGCAGTGGATCCAGCGACACCCGCGGCGCCGCCCATCGGGCTGACGCCGCCCGTCGCTACGGGCCCGCCCGCTGCACCGGCGCTCGATCTGCCGCCAGCGCCAGCGTTGCCGGGGGGCGAACCACCAGCGCCCACGGGCGCGCTGCCACCGCTGGCGCTCCCGCCAGCGCTCGCACCACTGGTTGCTGCACCGCCGTTCACCGCGACGCCACCCGTGGAGGAGGTGCCGCCAATCGCCGGCGCGCCGCCCGCCTCGGCCGCACTGCCGCTTGCGCCAGCTGTGCCTTCCGAGTCGGGGTCCGAGCCCGAGCAATTAGACAGCACCAGCGCGGCACTCAGAGCCAAACAGGTCAGAAGTGGTTCACTTAGCTTCAAAGACATCTGGGATACTCCACACTGCACAACGCAAGAAACCTAAGCTGGTCTTTCCCCAGCAGACTAGCCGACTACCGGGTCTTGGCCCGTTCACGCGTCCGCCGTCGAGCCCTGGCAAGGGCAGCCAGCGCGAGAGCGATAGCGCCGAATCCGGCTGCGCCGCTCGAGGAAGGGGGCTGTGTTCCGAGCGCACACCCGCCGTCGTCTTCAGAGCTCGGCCCAGCTGGGGACTGGCCGCCAACCGCACTGCTGCCTCCGCTGCTGGTTGGCGTCCCTCCGCTGCTCGGGGACGTACCTCCGCTGCTGCTCGGTGTGCCTCCGCTGCTGCTCGATGTGCCTCCACTGCTGCTCGGCGCGCCTCCGCTTGTCGCTGAGCCTCCAGCGGCAGGAACGCCGCCAGTGCTGGGCGCACCGCCACTCCCCGACGCGGCCCCACCCGCTGCGGTCGCCCCGCTGCTACCACCGCGGCCACTGGTTGCCCCTGCTGCTCCTCCGCCCCCAGCCGCGCCGCCTTTTCCAGCCGCGCCGCCGGTCATACCAGCGCCGCCGATGCCAGCTCCGCCTGCCGCCCCCCCAGTGCCGCCCGCGCCGCCGCCTCCGCCCTGCCCACCGGCTGCTGGCATGAAGGGATTGGCGAGCGTGCCTTCGATGAAGGTCTTGATTGCTGGATGGCCGAGTTCCTTGGTGAGGAAGCCGAAGGTGCACACGTTGGCCGTGCCGGTCAGTTGCCTGGTGCCGACGTTGTTGACCAGGCCTCGTCCGAAGCTAGCAATGGTCATGTTCGATGCTTGACCGTATCCCTCGTCCGTCTCCGCAGTGTCGGGTGTCTTGGCCACGAAGAACACCTGTTTGGCTACGGGATCTCCCATGTAGAAAAACTTCCCGAAACTCCTGCCGACGAACGCGGTCGTATTGATGTCGCCATTGACGGGTCGACCGGCGCCGAGCGGGGAGTTCATCACCGGACGCTGCGTTCCGGGCATCGGATCCGAGTCCCCGACGATCCAGTCCACACCTGGCTGGTGCACTCCGCCGATGGGACCCTCGTACAGGAACGAGTAGCGCCCGCCCGCCCGGATCATCTTGAGCGCAATATGGGTGGCGAAGAAGTGGTACTCGACCTCGAAGTTGGTGTTCGAGCTTTTCATCACCAGCGATTCGCCCTCGAACATGGTCGCGGTGGGGGCCTGGCCAACCCACTGCGTTTTCGAGCCACTGTTTCGCTGAGGATGGTTGAAGTTGTCGTCGCCCAGGTTGGGAAAGCCGCGGTACTCACGCACCATCCCCGACGCTTTCGAAGCATCGTTGAGGATCCAATCCTTGTTCTCCTGGTCGATGGCGCTGGAGAATCCGGTTCCGCCGGTGTCGCCCGCCTCGAAGTAGAACGTGCCGTTTGCGGAGCCCTCGATCTTCCAGGCTGCGTCGCCGAGCCACGTGGTCTTGGTAACCTTGATGATGGCCTCGGCGGGAGACGCCACGCTCACCAACCCCACTCCACAGGCCAACGCCAATAAACGAGCGAAGGCAGGGCACCTCCAGGAGCGGGCAGCGGGGCGAGTCTTGGTTTGCGTCATCAGTTTCTCCATCGAGCCTTCCACGAGCGCAGGACGGCTCGCCCACTGCTAGTAGGGGCGAGGCGAGCCAACAGGGTCACTCGATTGGCGACATCGTCGGAATCCGGAGTTGGTGTGTGATGAATCGGCCAGCACGAGAAATGAACAGTGCCGCTTCAGCAACATCGCTACTCTGCGAGTGCACAACGCACGCAGCCGGCGCCCAACGTCGACCGCCGACGCACCGGCTCGGCGTGGCACCGTGCTTTGCGTGCGGCCCGCTGGTGGACGCGCCTCGGCGAAAGGAGCGGCGTGATTCCTAGAAGCTGCTGGCTCGGCGACTCAGGGCGCCAACGTTTTGCAGACGAACGCGCGCTGCGAATCGCAAGGTTGGTCGTGCCAACTGCCACTTTCGTAGACGCTATTGCAGTCGGAGCCGGCGCCCTGGTTCGGCTCGTCCTCGAGAAAGTTGTGATAGCCCGCAGCGGGCGGCGCGGCTCCCTCGACCAGTACCAGATCACCATCTGGCCAGCGCCAGACGCCTTCCTGATCGCGATCGTTGGTGCCGATCCAAAGGCGCAACATGCCGACGGCGTCCGCCGATTGGCGCACCCAGCCGTTCTCCTCTGCGCTGTCGATGCGCGCAATTCGCATTCCGTGCTCGACACACACCGCGTCCGCCGCAGGCCAGGTCGCACCCTGTGGGCAGAACATGTAGCGGTTGTTGGCATAGTCCGCGCAAGTGCAGCCGGGCGCGCAGGTGGTCACGTTGTCGGACGTCGCCACCACATCGCGCGAGCTGCACGCCGAAACGAGCGCCGCGAACGCCAGCGCACCCACGCAGCTTCGGGAGACCAGGTGGATCATGGATGGGGGGAACAGCGCCGAATGACTGTACCACCGTCTTCTTGAGCGCGCAGTGGCCAGTGCCGGTGTGATAAGCTGGCCAGATGCGGGCTCCGCGTGGCGGATGGGGACTCGGATTCTCCTGGCGTTCCCCTGTGGGGCTGGTTGGTATCGCGGCGGTGAGCGGGGCCTGCAATGCGCTCGATGAAAGCGCCTGGTCCGACGGCACCAGCAGCGCCCCCAGCGGCGCCGCCGGAACGAGCACGGGTGGAACGAGCACGGGCCTAGGCACCGGCGGGGTGCTCACACCCCCGCCGCCGCCGCCCCCGCCCTGTCCCGTCGTCGTCCCAGACCCATTGTTCCGCGATCAGGTCTTTGAGTACGACAAGATTTTTCGGCGCGAGCTCTACACCTGGACCACGGACGAGCAGATTGCCGAGCTTCGTGCGGGTGAGGCGCTGTTGAGCCGCATCGAACGCGATGACCTCGGCCCGGGGCATGCATTCACCGCGATCGAGTGGATCGCGGCGGCGGCGGCGGGCAGCGCCCGTACGCCAGTTGAGCAGCAACTTGCTCGGGCTCTCGGCGGCGAGGCGTTCGCGAAAGCCCGCTTTGCCTGGCCTCATCCCTGGGCGACGCGGATGGGATGGCCTGGTGAGAGCTACGGAAACAACCTGGTGCGCGTGCTGCTGCGGGAGGAGGCCTGGCTTGCTCGCGTGCAACAGGGCGGAATCAGCGTTGTCGACTCTAGCGATCGGGAGGTGCCGGCGCTGGAGGCGCTCGCCACACCGGAGCGCATCGCGGTGATTTTCTTCGAACGCGACGCAAGCTCCGAAGGGCCCAGCTGCGGCTCCTTCGAGCAGGGCGCCAACGGCTACCGCGAATACATCGTCGTCAATGAGCCCATGATCGAGGAGTGGTCCATCGGCACTCCCGCAATGCGCGACAAGCTAGCCGCGGACATCGTGCTGCTGAGGGCTTTCCTGGAGCGCCTCAAGGCGTCGCCGCGGTGTGCGGAGACAGGTGACCCTGCAACGTGGAACCTGGCGGTCAGCTGCTCGTGGCGGCAGCGGCCGCGTCCAGTGGTCGTGAGCGATGTCGAAGGCTACGAGCGCTCGCTCGCCATACCGAGCCTGTACTACCAGCCCACCAGCCCGACGATCACGGCATTGATCGACACGCTCGTGGCGGACGGATTCGAGGCTGACCCATTGGTAGTCCGCCCGGGAGGCTGACGGGTTGCGCATCGCGGAGAAACCCGAAGCGCTGGCGCTTCTGGCGCAGCACACGACCCAACTCTTGGGCGCCGCGGGCGGCTGCATCATGTGCGCGCTCGCAAGCGGGCGGGACCCGGCGTTGCTCGTCCACCAGAACGCGCATGGCGCGGTGCTGCTCGACCGTTTCGGTAGCCGTCGCGGTCACCTGCTGGTGGTCGCCAAACGTCACCTCGAGAGCGTCAGCGAGTTCGAATGGGAGGAGTACGCTGAGCTCCAGCGCCTCGGCTTCGACGCCTGTCGGGTGCTCGAGAGCGCGCTGCAGCCCAAGCGCGTCTACGTGGCGGTGCTCGGCGCCGCGACGGCGTTGGCCACGAGTTACCCGCACTACCACGTTCACCTCGTCCCCATCGTCGAGGACGACGCTCGCGCCCGCCCTGCCCAGGTGTTTTCCTGGTCGGCTGGGGTAGTGATCTACGAGCCCCAGGAGGCCGCCGCGCTGGTCGCAGAGCTCGGCAGCGCCTGGCCGCGAGCCCAGGAGCGCCTGCCGACCCAAGCCCAGCTACCGACGGCGTCACTCCCTGAATAACGGAAATAAACGTCCTGCGATGTCGAGAAGTCGGCAGCGGCTCCGACGTCGTCATGCAGGTCGCAAGCACCTCGAACCAAGGAATCACAATGAAATTCATGTTGATGATGAACGCTCCGCGGGGCACGGGCGATTGGGCAGTGCTCAACTGGACGCCCGATGACCTGAAGGCGCACATCGGCTTCATGCTGCGCCTCAACGAGGAATTGAAGGAGGAGGGCTTGCTCGTGGGCGCCGAAGGGCTGGCGCCCCCGGCACAGGCCCGCATCGTACGGTCCGGGAGGGGTGGCTCACCCGAGGTCACCGATGGCCCCTTCGCCGAGACCAAAGAGTTTCTCGCGGGCTACTGGATCGTGGACGTTGAAGGCCCGGAGGAGGCCTACGCCATCGCTGCGCGTGCCTCGGCAGCGCCGGGACCAGGAGGCAGACCGCTCAACATTGCGATCGAGGTCCGCCAGGTAATGAGCGCCCCAAACGTGGAGCGGTGATCGGAGCGCACGTGGACTCCGCTCGGGAGCACCTACTGCGGGACCTTGCGCCGCAGGTGCTCGCCGCCGTCAGCCGTCGCTACGGCGACTTTTCGGCGGCCGAGGACGCGGTGCAAGAGGCCTTGTTAGCGGCAGCGTTGCAGTGGCCCACCCAGGGCGTGCCCGACAACCCGCGCGGATGGCTGATCCAGGTCGCCGCCCGTCGCATGGCCGATCACGTCAGGGTGGAGCTTTCGCGCCGACGTCGCGAGACCCAGGTGGTCACGCAGATGCTCCCTGACGAGCAGGTAGTGTCGCCCGCCGATAGCGCAGACGAGCCCGAACGCGACGACACGCTCCTCTTGCTCTTCATGTGCTGCCACCCGGCGCTCAGTCGCCCCTCGGCCATCGCGCTCACGCTGCGCGCGGTGGGCGGCCTGACGACCGCCGAGATTGCTGCTGCTTTCCTCGTGCCCGAAGCCACCATGGCGCAGCGGATCAGCCGCGCCAAGCAGCGTATTCAATCGTCGGGCGCGCGCCTCGGCATGCCGACCAAGGACGAGCAGAATGAGCGGCTCACAACGGTTCTGCAAGTGCTCTACCTGATTTTCAACGAAGGTTACGCCAGCAGCGCTGGTGCCACGTTGCAACGGGTCGAGCTCTCGCGCGAAGCTATCCGCCTGGCGCGCGCCGTGCACCATCTGCTTCCGGACGAGGGCGAGGTCGCGGGCTTGCTCGCGCTCATGCTGCTCACGGACGCGCGCCGCCTGGCTCGCAGCGGACCACAGGGCGAGATCATCCCGCTCGATGAGCAAGACCGCACGCTGTGGGATCGCTGCGCCATCGACGAGGGCATCGCGATACTCGGTCGAACGCTGTCACGTGGCGCCATCGGAGCCTACCAGCTGCAGGCAGCCATTGCCGCGCTGCACGACGAGGCGGCCTCGGCCGCCGACACCGACTGGGCACAGATCCTGGCCCTCTATGGCTTGCTCAAGCGAATGACTGACAACCCCATGGTGCTCCTGAGTTACGCTATAGCTGCTGCCATGGTGTACGGTCCTGCAACGGGTCTCGAGCTGCTCATCCCG
>DASQDA010000477.1:0-2678 GCA_035634435.1 Polyangiaceae bacterium | reverse complement strand
CAAGCGGGAGAATATGCCGTGGGACTAGCGCCAGCAGCCAGCTGAGGGGTCTTTGTCACCCGGCACGGCTACGGGGCGCAAGCGGGCCATGCAAGCTGTCCTCAGGCCTAGCAGGCTTCGGCACGCCGGGTCTGCGGGGTGTAGGTTCGTCAGGACGAGTCGCAGGAAAGGGTGGGCGCATGGATCGGCCGCAATTCAGCCGCAGCGAAGTCGTCTTCATGATCGGAGTGCCGCTCGCCTGGGCGGTGCTGCTCCTCTTCCATCCCGGCGGTGAGGCCGACGAGATTTACCTGAATCTCGAGGACCAGGTGACCTCCGCGCTCGTTGTGCACATCGGGATGATGCTCTTCATCCCGATGATGGCTGTGGCGATCTTTCTGCTCCTCCGCGGGGTTGAGGGTACGGCGGCGAAGGTGAGCCGGATCGCGCTTGTCCCCTTCGTCGTTTTCTTCAGCGCCTGGGAGACGTTGCAGGGAACTGCCAACGGCGTCCTAGCGCACGAGCTGAACGCGCGCCCTGAAGAGGAGCGGGCCAGCGGAGCGGCCTTGATTCAAGATTTCGCGGAGAACCCAATAGTGCGCGACCTCGGCATCTTCGCGACTCTCGGGAGCCTGGCGATCCTGGTCGCCATGATCGCGGCAGGAATCGCCTTGCGCCGCCACGCCGGTGCGCCCGTCGCCGTTCCGATTCTGCTCGTCCTCTTTGGACTCGTGATCGGCGGTCACCCCCCGCCCTACGGACCCTTCGCGCTGGCCTGCTTCGCCGGGGCCGTGTTCCTCTTCTGGCGAAGCCAACAAGCAGCCCTAGCACCAGCGCGGCGCGGACAGCCCAGCCCCGGATAGAGGAGACCGCCGCGCGTGGCAGTCGCCAACGGGCGACGCCCGGAAGGCTCAGCTCGCGAGCGACATGTGGCGCTGCTCCGCCGCAGGGTTCAGCTTCGGTGGTGGTTAGGGACGTATGACGGCCAGCAGAAGGGGGCGAGCAGCCACCAAGCGCGAGCTGACCGAACGACCGGCGTTCCATGCTGCGCTCAGCGCCAGTTAACTAGCAAGGCCATGGCGCGAGCGGACCCCGAGGAGGCGTGCACGGTCGGCGGTTGCGTTCGGTGACGCGGCGCTAGGCGCAGCGTCCATGTGGGACGTCGATGTAGAGGAAGCGGTTGTTGAAGATGGTCCCCGCAAAAGGCCCAGTGGAGGTGTACGAGTGGATGGGCTCGCTGTTCAGGGTGCCGGTCATCGACGCGGGCCTGAACTTCTGGTGGCCGTTCGCGTTGAACGTTGCACACCTATCGACGAAATGACGCGGTGCGCCGGTGGCCGGCCCGTCGTTGCCGAAGACCAGGCGATCCCCGGTTGCGGTCCATGTGCCCGCGAAATCGAAAGTGCTGCCATCGCTCATGGGGAGCGAGAACGACGCCGAGGCGAGCGAGAGGTGCACGGTGTCAACCGACGCTTCTCCGTCCAGCTCGCCGAAGCCGGAGCGCAGCACCGTCTCGATCGGCTCCGGTGCGCCAGTGAACTCGAGCCGAATCGTCTCGGCGAAGACGTGCCACGACGCCTTTGACCTGGGCAGGCCGCCGCCGCCAACGACGCTGTATCCGCGCCACACCAGCACGTAGTTGTCGATGCAGACCGTGCCCGCCGGCGGGAGTTCCTCCGTGTCGGGGCAGGTGCCGAAATCTGCCTCAGCGCCGGCCGCAGGATGGCGCTCGATTGTCGGCTGCCCAGCTACTCGCGACAGCCGGGGACAGCGCAGCCACCACTGCGCACAGCGCTGCGGCAAGCAAAGCACCGGTTCGCTCGTGTCGGCCCAGACCGCGATTCTCTGCCAGTCCCGCCGCTGTGTCAACCACGCGTTCGCAGCCGCTTCGGGCTAAGCGGCAACCCCGTCATTCCGCGCTCAAGAAGTACCGAGCGCTGGTTCCCTCGAGATGTGAAAGGACGAGGCGAACGCGCCGAGTCGCTACAGCTCGAGGCCGACCGCCTCGAGGGCGGCGGCGCGACTCTCAAACGCCTCAACCCTGGCGGCGAGGCCCTCCTCGTCGATCGTCCATACCCACGTGACCGGAGCTGATAGCGCGATCTCGCTGCCGCTGCCGTGCGCCACCATGCGGGTTGGCACGATCACTTTGTCGTCTCCGGCTGCGATGAACTCCTCGGGTTCGAGGCGAAGGTCAACCGCCTCCACCTGACTCTCCCAGACTGCGCGCAGCTCTTGCTTCCCCCGAACCACAGGGTCGTCCGCCTCAGCTTTGGAGAGGAATCGCGCCCACGTAACGTCATCACGCAGCGCCGCCAATGCCACGTCGAAGTCGCGCCGGTTGAAGGCGTCGATGCCGCTTCGGATCAGCTCGATGTTCCGCTCGGAGGTCGTTCGCCCAGTATCTCGCGGAAGGATGACCCCGCGCAGCCGCAACGGCTCGAAACCGCCCTTAACGCAGCCAGGCGTCGCGGTCGCTGCGGTTCCAGCCGTCCAAGCACCTGCGCGCCGCGTCCACGTTCTCCTGCGACATCCTTACTCCGACAGCCCCACCGCTTCGAGGGCTTCCGCCGTGGTGAGGAAGCTACGAGCGTGGACGATCTTCCCGAAGCGAAGTGTGTAGACGATGCCACTGAGCTGGTCGATGGCTGCCCCGCTCTCCTGACCTCGTACGCGGAGTCGGAACAGCATCAGCACGC
>DASQDA010000476.1:0-1755 GCA_035634435.1 Polyangiaceae bacterium | reverse complement strand
CTTCCTCGATCTCGGTGCGCGCGACGGTTCCGGCGATGCGGATGCGCACGTGGTGGCTCGTCAAGCGCACGGCTCCCGAGAGCTCCTGACGGGATCCGAGCGGTTGTGCAGAGAGCTGGCCCAGGCCGCGCGTGACCGCCTGGGGCTCGGCTTCGCCGCCTGTTCGCTCCGACCAGCTGAGCGCAGGCGGAACCGCTCCAGAGGCCATGACCAAGGGCCCGTGCTCACCCAGGCGAGCCTGCTCGAAAGCACGCGCTACCACGCGCTTGCCTGCTGCATTCTCGAGCTCCACCTCGCCGTGCGTCACGTCCACGACGGTCTCGTGGCTGCTGACGCGCAGCGCGAACTTGGCGCGCCCAGCGCGCACCACACCGTGGCTGACGCGTAACACCAGGCGCTGAGCGTCCAGGGGAACCTCGACGGCGAGGGCCCCGTGCAGAACCTCGGCACGCGTCGTCCCGTCAGCGGGGAACGAAAGTTCCGTCGCTCGTTCGAGCGTGAGGCGCGTCCCCTCCGAGAGCCGGAGATCCCCTTGCGTCGCGAAGTCCGTCTTGACGCAATAGCCGGCAGGGACCCGCTGTCCGGCGACCAGCGCCTCACACCGGGAGCCCGCGCTGGCGCACGCGAGCAACCCCGCTCGCCCATCGGCGCTGGTGACGCGTTCTACGAGCGCGCGCGCATCCGCGGAGCGGCTGGGACTTTGATCCGGACGTAGCCAGACTGCGCTCGACACCAGGGCGGCCACCGCCACACCGACCGTCCAGCGGCTCGAGCTCGAGAACGTTGCCGAGCTGGCCGCCGCGCGCGGCGCCGGTGCCACTCGCGAAGCATGCTCCGCGGTGGGGACCGGTTCGGATGGCTTCAGGGTCGTGGGAGCGCACTGGTTCGTGGCTCCGGGGGCGGCGTCGTTTGAGCCGTGGCGGTCGGACTTCATGAGCTCCTTCTCCTGCGTGGAGAACGGCGCGGGGCGCGCTAGCTTGCAGCTGTTTCGATTTTCGCCTGCGCCCGAGCGCAGGAGCGGGTCACGGAAGGTCGCAAGTACCGGAAAACACTGCACTCGCGAATAGATGCAGGCTCTCCTCCCGAACGCGCCTGACCCTGGCGTACGCTTCGCTGGTGCCAGAGCTGCCGGACGTGACCGTTTACATCGAGCGCTTGATGGCGCGATTCGCCGGACAGACCATCGAAGCGGTGCGAGTGCGCAGTCCGTTCACCGTGCGCACCTTCCAGCCGCCGCTCTCCGACAGCGTCGGTCGACGTGTCAGCCGCGCCTTCAGGGTAGGCAAACGCATCGTGCTGGCTCTCGACCCCGAGCTCTACCTGGTCGTGCACTTGATGATAGCGGGCCGCTTTCACCTGAAGCCGCGCGCGGCAGCCCTCGGGAAGATGGCGCTCCTTGCGTTCGACTTTCCGCGCGAGTCGTTGCTGCTCACCGAGGCGAGCTCGCGTAAACGCGCGAGCCTGCACGTGGTGCAGAGCGAAGCCGAGGCTTGGGCGCTCGGCCGCGGCGGGGTCGAGCCCCTCGAGGCCAGCTTCGAGCAATTCGCGGAGGCGCTCGGCTCCGAAAATCGCACGCTCAAGCGCGCGCTCACCGATCCTCGGTTACTGAGCGGCATCGGTAATGCGTACTCGGACGAGATACTCTTCGCTGCTGCGCTGTCGCCGCTCAGACGCACGCGGGAGCTCTCGAATGCAGAGTTGAAGCGGCTGTTCCAGGCGACGCGGACGGTGCTCTCGGATTGGATCGTGCGCCTG
>DASQDA010000475.1:0-10182 GCA_035634435.1 Polyangiaceae bacterium | reverse complement strand
GGAGGCCGGTCGCATCCTGGGCGTGGAGTACGTCGTGAGTGGACGGTTGCGCAGTGAAGGCGCTCGTCGCTCCGTGATCGTCGAGTTGGCCGAGACACGGGAAGCTCGCATCATCTGGACCGACGAGCTGCTGTGCGATGGCGACGCGACGTTCGCGGTCCTGGATGCGATCGTGAATCGAATCGTCGCGGCCGTTGCCGAGGAGATCGAGACGGCCGAGTGCAGTCGAGCGATGCTCAAGCCTCCGTGTTCCCTGGACGCCTGGGAGGCGTATCACCGCGGCCTGTGGCACATGTACAAGTTCACGGGGCGCGACAACCGCGAGGCGGCGCAGTTCTTCCGCAGCGCGCTCGGTCTCGATCCGTCGTTTTCGCGCGCGCATGCCGGTCTCTCGTTCACCCACTTCCAGAACGTCTTCCTCGAGCTGACCCCCGACCGCGAGCACCAGATCCAGCTGGCGCTGGCGACCGCCGCGCAGAGCCTTGCTGCGGACGAGCGAGACCCTGCGGCGCACTGGGCGACGGGGCGCGCGTTGTGGCTGCGCGGCGCGACCGGCGAGGCCGTCCACGAGCTGCAGTGCAGCATCGAGCTGAGCCCGAACTTCGCTCTCGGCCACTACACGCGCGGCTTCGTCGAGGCCCAGTCCGGCGATCCGCGGCTGGCCATCGAGGCGTTGAACACCTCGCGCGAGCTGAGCCCGTTCGACCCGCTACAGTTTGGAATGCTCGCCAGTCGCGCGCTCGCGCACGTGCGGCTCGGCGAGCTCGACGAAGCCGTGAGCTGGGCATTGCGCGCTGTCGGCCGTCCAAACGCCCACGCGCACATCCTGGCCATCGCTGCCTCGGCCTTGTCGCTGGTCAACCGCCACGACGAGGCGCGAACGCTGGTGGGGCGGATCCGCGAGCAGGTCGGTTCCTACGACGTGGAGCGTTTGCTGCGCGCTTTCCACTTCGATCGCGACACGGAGGCCCTCGTGCGGCGGAGCGCGCGTCACTGGGACCGCTGAGTAGCGCTGTGCCTCCACGCGGCGCCGAAAGGCGGCAAGATTGCGGTGTTCCAGTTCGGCTATCTGTCCGCAAAGTGGACGTGCGCCGCAGAACGGAGGAGCAGGACGAAGCAGCTGCGGAGGGCCGCGCGTTCCACGAGGCGGTGTTGGCGCTCACGTGCTCTGCCCCTGATCGGGGCCTTTCCAGCGGCCGCCCGCCACCATCCTCGAGAGTTGTGCTCCCCGGCCACGGGTCGACGTTCCAGTCTGTGAACTAATGGCCGACGAATGTGGCAGCCGTGCTCGTCCAATGAGACGCGAGCACAGCCAACGATTCGTGCGCCAGGAGGCCTCGCCTGGACGTCTGGTATGCGAACCGTAGGTACCCTGCGTTTCGTTGCTTTCCACGTGCTGCGCGCCTCGTCGCCCGCGGCATACGACTCGTGCTCAAGGACCATGAAATACTTAACTCTATTCACGTCACTGGCGCTTTTTACCTTTGGCTGCGGCTCTGACGACGGTGACTCGCCTGGCGGTGCGGCAGGCGGGGCGGGCGGTTTAACGGGCTTCGGCGGTGGGGTCGGTCAGACCGCCGGCACTGGCGGCCGCTCGTTCGTCCTGCCTCCCGACTTCACTCGCGGCGATCTGGGTGGCTGGAAGCTGGGTGAGCCTGTCGTCAACGATCAACTGCCCGACACGGGCTCGGGTGGCTGCAGCAACCAGATCACCGGGATCGTCCGCGACTTCAAGGGGCTGCCCGGCGGCCATCCAGACTTCGAGATGGATCTAGAGAACTTCGACGGCATGAAAGGCTTGGTGCGCGACGAGCTCGGGGCCGACCGTAAGCCGGCGTACCGCCCTTCCGGCCGCACCGAGTACAGCTCCGGTCCGGATGCGTTCGCGTCGTGGTACCGCTCGACCCCAGGCACGAACCTGCCGTTCGCGCTCACGCTCTTCCTGGTCCCTGAAGCGGGGGGCAAGTTCAGCTTCGAAAGCCGGGACTTTTTTCCGCTGGATGACGCAGGCTTCGGAAACCAAGGTGAAGACCACAACTTCCACTTCACCTTCGAGCTACACACCAACTTCGTCTACAACGGAGGTGAGCAGTTCCAGTTCATCGGTGACGATGACGTGTTCGTGTTCGTCAACGGACGCCTGGCCATCGACCTGGGTGGCGTGCACGACGAGCAAAGCGCCGAGCTCGATCTCGACGAGAGCGCCGCGGAGCTAGGCTTGCAGCCGGGCAACAGCTACCCCCTCGATCTGTTCCACGCCGAGCGCCAGCGTTCCGAGTCGAACTTCCGCGTGGACACCACCTTGCGCTTCACTGACTGCGGCGAGAGCGTGGAGGGTCCGCGCTGACGCCGACAACGTGGGGGGGCTTGTCCGGAGTGGGCAAGCCCCCGCGATGTAGCAGGAAGGGACGAAAGCACCGCGCCGCCAGGCAGTGACCACCGACGAACGATGCTAGGACGGTGGATGCACCTTCGCCCCTCGATCTGCGCGGCTGCGTGCGTGCTTTGGCTGATCGGGTGTTCCGAAGCTGCTGACAGCACTGCGGCGACAGGCGCTGGCAGCGCCGGGACACCGTCGGCGGGCGCTGCCAGCGGTGGCTCGGGCGGGAGCGCTGGCAGCGGCGCAATTGGCGGTTCGGTCGTGCAGCCCGTGGCGGGTACTGCCGGAAGCGCGGGAGGCACGCTCGCGGGGGCAGGCTCGAGCGGGTCTGCTGTTGGCGGCAATTCGGCGAGTGGAGGGCTCGGCGGCGCTCAAGCCGGGGCAGCGGGCGCCGGTGGAGCTGTCGCTGTGGGAGGCACCGGCGGCACTGCCGGGGGCGGAGCGAGCGCAGGAGCCGGCGGCACTGCCGGGGGCGGATCGAGCGCAGGAGCGGGCGGCGCCGCCGGTGCGCTCGGCAGCGCGGGTTCGGCGGGCACGGCAGGCGCCGCTAACGACCCGCAAGCCATCGACGTTTTCCTGATTGCGGGCCAATCGAACGCGACGGGACAGGGCTATGTCAGGAATTTGCCGAGTGGCTTCCGCATCGACGCGCGCGTGCGGCTCTATCACTCGGGTACCCCACACCTCAACAGCGGGTCCACGCCGAATCGTTGGATCCCGTTGCGCCAGGCTTCCGAGTCGCCCGATCGGTTCGGACCGGAGCTCGGGTTTGGCAACCGCATCCAGGCGTTTTATCCGACCCGCAAAGTCGCGATCATCAAACACGCGCACAGCGGCACCAATCTGTTTAGCCAGTGGGCGCCCGGACCGAGCAAGACAAGCCGCAGTGGTTGGGGCGAACAGTTCATTGCCTTGGTGGATACGGTGACGCCCGCTCTCGCTGCTTTGAAGAACGAAGGACTACGGCCAATCGTGCGCGGCATGCTCTGGCAGCAGGGCGAAGCCGACGCCGACGTCGGGGGCGCCGCGGCCGACAATTACGGCAAGAATCTGGTGGCCTTCATCGGACGGGTACGCGAGCAGTTCGACGCCCCCGGGATGCTCTTCGTTTACGGCTACGTGTATCCGCCACCCAATCAAGGGGCGAACATCCAGCTGGTGCGCCGACGCCAGAGCGAGGTGGATGCCGCGTCGGTTTAGCACCCTGGCGACCGTTGGCGCGTTCGTCGTTGTCACTGACGACCTGCAACAACGAGCTGACGATCCGGGCTCGGCGTATCCCAACGATCGACTCCACTTCGGTTCAGCCGGAACGCTGGAGCTGGGCGATCGGATGGCTGAAAAGACGTACGAGAAGCTCGGACCCTGACGAGCTCAAGGCGCCCCCGGGCGCGCTGGCGCGAGGCCGCGCAAGAAGTGAGCGCTGGCTTTGGCGATTCGCCGCTGGGTGGCGAAATCGACATGGACGAGGCCGTAGCGCAGCGTGTAGCCCTCGGACCATTCGAAGTTGTCCAGCAGCGACCAGGCGAAGTAGGCCTCCACGGGTAGGCCCTCGCGGCGCGCCATCACTAGCTGTTCCAGGTGGGCGCGCAGGAACTCGACGCGTCCTTCGTCATGAACGTCGCCCTCGCTCGTCGGCACGTCGTCATACGCGGCACCATTCTCGGTGATGACCAGACGCTGGAAGCCGAGGTCGCGGTGCAACCAGCGCAGCGTCTCCATCAGCCCTGGCGGGTAAACTTCGCGGTCGAGGGTACGCGGCAGGCCCGTGTCCTTGAGGCGACGCTCCGCCAGCACGCCGCCAGTCGGATCGTGCGCGACGACCGCACGCTCGTAGTAGTTGACGCCCAGAACGTCCACCGGAGCGCTGATCAACGCGAGATCAGCTGGCGTCACTTTCGGCATCGCTGCTCCATAGAGCTCCACCATGTCGCCGGGGTACCCGCGCCCGGTCACCGGCTCGACGAACCAGCGATTGAAGTAGCCGTCCACGCGACGAGCGGCCGCGATGTCAGCGGGCGTATCGCAAGCGGGATGCGCGGGCATGAAGTTCAGCGCAATGCCCACGGGTCCGCGTACGTTCGCCCTCAAGGCTTGCACCGCGAGACCATGGGATACGAGCAGGTGGTGCGCGCACAGCAGCGCCTCGCCCAGATCGCGGTGACCCGGCGCAAACAGGCCGGTCTCATAGCCGAGGAAGGCCTGACACCAGGGCTCGTTGTGCGTCAGCCACAACGCCACCCGATCGCCGAGGCGCTGGCTGACGACCTGGGCGTACTCGGCAAACGCCTCGGTCGTGTCCCGCGATAGCCAGCCACCCGGCAGCGCGTCCGGTAAGTCCCAGTGGTAGAGGGTCGCGGCAGGCGCGATCCCTCGCTCGAGGAGGGCGTCGACCAAGCGCTCGTAGAAATCCAACCCGCGCTGGTTCACGGCACCTCGACCTTCGGGCACCACCCGCGGCCAGGCAATGCTGAAGCGGTAGGCGTCTACCCCCAACCAACCGAGCAGCGCCACGTCCTCCTGCATCCGGTGGTAGTGATCACACGCGACGTCGCCGTGGTCGCCCTGCTTGGTCTTGCCCGGGGTGTGTGCGAAGCGATCCCAGATGCTGGGCTTGCGTCCATCCTCCGCCACCGCCCCCTCGATCTGGTAGGCGGAAGTTGCCACGCCTAGCTGGAAGTCCGGGCCCAAATCTTCGCGTCGCAACGTCTTCTTCATGGTGCTGAGGTGGCTGCTCGAGGCCACTGCTTTAAACCACCCACGACGCGCTGTTTGCAAGGGCGCTGGTGCGTTCCGCTGCGTGCAGCTAGGCACGAGCGCTGGGTGGATGACTTGCGACCGGGCGAAGGTAGCTCCATATCGCTGGAAAGTGGACCTCAAGCGCAAGCTCACCGTGCTGGCGGACGCCGCCAAGTACGACGCCTCCTGCGCCAGCAGCGGTTCGCGTCGCGCCGCCGCAGCTGGAGGGCTTGGCAGCACCAACGGCACGGGCATTTGCCACAGCTACACGCCGGATGGGCGTTGCGTCTCGCTACTCAAGGTGCTTCTGACCAACTACTGCGTCTACGACTGCCAGTATTGCGTCAATCGCAGCTCGAGCGACGTCGAGCGGGCACGCTTCACCCCCGAGGAGGTCGTGCAGCTCACGCTCGACTTCTACCGCCGGAATTACATCGAGGGGCTCTTCCTCAGCTCGGGCGTTCTCAAGAATGCGGACTACACGATGGAGCTCCTGGTGCAGGTGGCGCGCCAATTGCGCCAGGAGCATCGGTTCGGCGGCTATATCCATCTCAAGGCTGCGCCTGGCGTCGACCGGCGACTGCTGGACGAGGCAGGACGCTACGCCGACCGCGTCAGCGTCAACGTCGAGCTGCCGACGCGAAGCGACCTGGCGCGGCTCGCGCCCGAGAAGAACATGGAGGGTGTCGAGAGCGTGATGGCCGGCCTGCGCGATGGCGTGTTGGAGAACCAGGACGCGGGAGCCAAGCAGACCTTTTTGCCGGCCGGGCAGAGCACTCAGATGATCGTCGGCGCCACCGAGACCAGCGACGGCCAGATCTTGTCGACAGCGAGCGCGCTCTACCGAGGGTTCGGGTTGCGGCGGGTCTACTACTCGGCTTTCAGCCCCATTCCGCATGCCGACCCACGCCTGCCGCCCGCCGCGCCACCCTTGCTTCGCGAGCACCGCCTCTACGAGGCGGACTGGTTGATGCGGCAATACGGTTTTTCGAACGCCGAGCTCATCGGGCCTCATGAAAACTTGCGCCTCGATATCGATCCGAAGCTTGCCTGGGCTCTTCGGCATCGGGAGCTGTTTCCCGTGGACGTCAATCGTGCGGAACGCGACCTGCTGCTGCGCGTGCCGGGCTTGGGCGCTCGTACCGTGCAGCGCCTACTTGCGTTGCGGCGTCAGCGTGGAGTTCGCCTGGATGATTTGCGGCGCTTGCGGGCAAACGTGCGCCACGCTGCCCATTTCATCATCACCGCGGACGTGCGCCCGACGCCGCGGCGCTTGGAGGGCGAGGACCTCGAGCGAGCCCTGCGTCCCGCCGAGCAGCTCCAGCTGTTTCCGACGTCGCCGGCGCTGCCGCGGCGTGCGCAGTGATCCGGGTTACGATCGAGCCCACCCTGGCGGCCTTCCGAGAGGCGGCGCGGCCGCTGCTGCTCGCTCATGTGCCCCCCGAGCGGGTTGCTCTCGAAGATCGAAGCGCGGCACAGACGTCGCTGTGGAGCTCGGCGTCGGCGTGTGGCGGATCACGAGCTCTGACCGAGCAAAGGGCAGCCAACGCAGGTGGGGCCGACCTGCGCGTGTTGCTGCCGGCGCGTTTCCTGCGAGCGCTGACGCGGGCGGCGTACCACCGGGATACCCAGCGCTTCAACCTCTTCTATCGCCTGGCATACCGCCTGACTCACGGCGAGCCTGCGTTGCTCGAGATCGCCTCCGACCCGGACGTGAGCCGGCTGCGCGTGATGGTTCAAGCCGTGATGCACGACGAGCACCGGATGCAGGCCTTCGTGCGTTTCCGCCGCATCGAGCTGGACGGCGAGCAGCACTTCGTCGCGTGGCACCAACCGGACCATCCCATCTTGCCGCTCACGGCGCCGTTCTTCCGTGAACGCTTTGGCCAGATGCGCTGGTCCATTCTGACGCCGGACGCATCGGCTCACTGGGATGGGTCCACGCTTCACTTCGGGTCAGGGGCGCCGCGCCGTGCAGCGCCGCAATCCGACGAGCTCGAGGAGCTGTTTGCGGCCTACTACCGGGCCATCTTCAACCCGGCGCGCATGAACCTTCGTGCCCTTCGCACGCACATGCCCGCGCGACACTGGGCAACGCTGCCGGAGGCGCGTGCCATCCACGACCTGGTGCGCCGGGCTCCGCGCTCGCTGCACTCCATGCAGACGAGCATTCCAAGCGCCGCGGAAGCGACGTTACCCAGGGAGCGTTCACTCGACGCCCTGCGCTCCGCTGCTGGCTCGTGCGCCGCCTGCCCGCTCTTCGAGCGCGCGACGCGCACCGTATTCGGCGAGGGCCCGGTCGACGCGCGGCTGATGCTGGTTGGCGAGCAACCCGGCGACGAAGAAGATCGTGCGGGGCGGCCGTTCATCGGCCCCGCCGGCAAGGTCCTCGATCGCGCCTTGGCGAGCGCGGGCATCGAGCGGGGCGAGGTGTACCTCACCAATGCGGTCAAGCACTTCAAGTGGCGTGCTGACGGGCCGCGCCGCTTGCACGACAGACCGAGACCGGGTGAGGTGCGCGCGTGCCGCGCCTGGCTCGACGCGGAGATCGAAGCTCTGCGGCCAAGCGTCATCGTCTGTCTCGGCCGCACAGCGGCGCAGTCGTTCCTGGGCCCCCGTTTCAGCGCCGGTCGCTACCGAGGGCAGTGGTTCGCGGGCCCCTGGACGCAGCACCTGCTGATCACTTATCACCCTGCTGCGATCTTGCGTCTGCCGGACGCGGCGGCCAGCGAGCGAGCGTTCCAGGAGCTCGTCGCCCATCTCAGCGCTGCCCGTGAGCGACTGAGCGCAGCGCGGTGAGGCGACGTCGCCCGCAGTGCCAGCTCGGAGCCCTTTAGATCTCGCCGTACGCGCGCGTGATGGCACGGCGCGCTACGGATTGCGTGCCGGTATGCAGAAAATAGCTCGTCGATAGGTCGATGATGCTCGCTAGATAGTCGAGTCGCTCCTCGTTCACATCAATGAAGCCTTTGATCTTCGCGAGGACGCCCGGGTGAGTCATCTGGCGGTCGGCCACCACTCCCTTGACGTAGCCCTCGACGGCCCGCACGTTGCCCGTGACCTTTGCCTTTTTCTCGGCGGTTCCGCCACCAGGTAGAAACTGCGCAATGCGCTGGAACAGGCCGTTCTGCATGAAGTCGCTTTCGGAAGCCGCGCTCAACACCGAAGTTATCTTCGACAGGAAGTCCGGGCCGAGCGGCAGAAAGCAATCACACGCGATCCAGGTGGTGATGCGCATCTTGTCCTCTTTCGCGGAGCTGCCGAGAGCACCCACGAAGTCGCCGATGCTGTCGCCAGGGAGCCCATTCGTCATGCAGAACGCTGCCACCTCGCACGCGAGCTTCAGGCCCGCGTCGACGGCTTGCGTGGTCTCGACTTTCGGCGTGACCTTGCCCAGAAAAGCGAGCCACTGCACATCCTCGCCGAGCTTACCTGCCAGCGAGGTGAACCCCGCAAAGGTCGAGGTGGAGTCCACTGTGGAATACAAGCTGAGGGCGCGCTGGTAGCCGTTAGCGGGGTCCATGAAGAGCTCGATGGCGCGACCTGCCACTGCGGTGATGACCTCTTCGTCACTTTCTCCGGTGGCGTCGACGATGGCATCGTGCAGGTTCGTCAGGTTCTTCCACTCGCCGGGCGCGAGATAGTCGAGGGTCTTCAGTAAACGAACGGTCATGCCAGATTCGGGCAGGGCCTTCAGCGCTTGTTCGAGATTGTTGGCCATGGGGTCTCTTTCTCCGGCGTCACAATGCCGCAATGCCGTTGAGGTCGAGCTGCTCGAGAAGCGCCTTGCGCTGCTCGTGAGCCAGGGTGTCGCTGATGACCTTGACTTGATAGCGGTCCTGGACGAGCGCCATCGTCTGCTTCTTACCAAAGGTCGCCACCGGGAACTGCGAGGCTCGCTCGGTTGATTTGGTGAACTTTACCTTGGAGTCCGCGTTGTCGCTGATGTCTGCAATCGTGAGCGTGAAGAGCTCGGCGCCCTCCTTAGCGTACTTCGCTTCCACGTAGCCGTCCTTCTCCGTCGTAAACGTGCGCTCCGCTTCGAGAAGCTTCTCGGGAAAGAAGGCGTTCAGCTTCTTGCCTTCGATTTGCTTGGGTGCATCCTCGCCGAGCGCTTCCTTCGCTTCGAGCTTCTTCTCCGCGGAAGCCACCTGTGCTGCGTATGGATCGGGCTCCTTCTTGCAGCCGGGCGCAGCGAATGGCGCCGCGAGGCACAGCGGCAACAGTAAGGTGAACGTGGGCAGCTTCATGCGTCTCCAGGGATCATGCACGGTACCGGAGTGTACATGCCTCGCATCAACCCGGCGCTGAGTGATGTTGCACGATCGGCGGCCTCCCCGGCCCGGTCCACCTCAGCCAGGCTCCCGCAGCTGGAAAAGAAGCTCCGGGGTGGCTCGTTTCAGCGCGTCGACGGCAGTGAGTGCAGCCCAGGCCGGCGGCTAGCATTGCCATGAGCCCACGGGTCCGGTCATCACCTGATCGGCACCCTGGACGGCTCCGCGGTCCCGTGGCCGCGTGTCCGGAGCTGGACGGGTCGGCCGGGAGTCGCGACACGTACATCCGCGCCATGCGCTGCCTGACCGCGTCCAGTCCGGTGCTGGCCATGACCGGAGGAGTCAGCTACGCTTTACGCTCGATCGTGAAGCGCGGGCGAGCAAACCTCCTGAAGATCTGGTGTGTGCGGGTGCTCGCGCTCTTGGGCGTGCTGATGCTCTTGCAGCCGCTGCAGGATGCGTCGCTTGCCTGTTTCGCCTTTAACCTCTGCGACACCGGAGTCGCGCGTGCGCCGCTCCGAGCAGCGGCGGATGCGGGCGCTGACGAGGCGAGCGACGACGACTGCTGTCCCGAAGGGGAGGGCTCGCACTCCGACGATGAGCGCCATGGAAGCTGCCCATGTCCCTCCCCGTGCTCGGTTGGCTGCGGCGGACATGCGCGCGGTATGGTCACGTCGACGGCGCTGCCAGTGGTGGTTCCGCACCTGGCGCTGGTGATCTTCGCCCCTCATGCGCAGCGCACCCCCAAGAATCCCGAGACAGTCGGGATTATGCACGTTCCCAAACACG
>DASQDA010000474.1:0-2212 GCA_035634435.1 Polyangiaceae bacterium | reverse complement strand
AGACTTCGCGGCCCCTTGAGCAACACCGTTGCCTGCGTCAGCTGAACCGCGCGCTCGACAGCGGCAAAGCGATTGGCCTCCACGTCAGTGACGTGGTCGTCCAGTAGCCGACTCATCTCGCCCGGGTGCGGCGTGAGGATGCGCGGGCCCCGTGCGCGTGCGAGCTGCTCGGCGATGCCCTTGAAGCGTGTGAGCGCGTCGGCGTCCACCACCACGAGTCCAGCGTGCTCGAGCACCACGTGATCGACGAGCCGCTGCGCCTGGGGCGTGAAACCGAGGCCGGGCCCGATCGCGACGACGTCCGTGGCCTCGAGAAGCGGAGCCAGAGAGTCGGCCAACGCCGACGGATCCAGGCGCGCAGTCATGGCCTCGAGCACCCGCTGGTCGAGAGCGTCGGCGACCTCCGGCAGCGCCGCGAGCGTCACCAGGCCGGCGCCCGCGCGCAGCGCTCCCTGCGCGACCAGCAAAGCGGCGCCGATCTTTCCCGCCGACCCGGCCAGCACCAGCACGCGACCGGACGAGGATTTGTGGGCGTTCACCGGCCGCGGCGGCAAGGCCGACCGCACGTCCGCGCGCTCCACGAGCCAGGCGGTTTGCCCTACCTGAGGAAGGGACGAGGTCGGCACGCCAATGTCCAGAAGCTCGACCCGGCCGGCGTGGACGACGCCATTCGGCGTCAACAAACCGGGTTTGTACGCGGCAAGCGTCAGCGTCACTGCCGCGCGCACGGCGAGGCCATGGATGCTCCCGGTGTCGGCATCGAGACCCGAGGGAATATCCACGGCAAAACACCGGGCCTGCGCTCGCGTGATGCGCTCGATGGCAGCGGCGTACAGGCCCGTCACCGCGCGGCGGAGCCCCGTACCGAGTAACGCGTCTACCACCGCATCCGCGTCGGCCAGGGATTGCTCGAAGCTCTCCAGGGTGAAGTCCGTCAGGGCCACCACCCTGCCGCCGCAGCCGAGCCAGGCTCGATAGTTGATGAGCGCGTCGCCGCGGAGCTCACTCTCGGCGGCGAGCGCAAACACCTCGACGCGGGCGCCGAGCAGAGCCAGGCGACGCGCAATGACGTAGCCGTCCCCGCCGTTGTTGCCGCCGCCGCACGCCACCACCACGTGACGTGGCGCTGACGGGCCGAGCGCCAGGCTCGCTGCCACGAAGTCGGCCGCGCCACGACCTGCGTTTTCCATCAGCACCAGCGACCCGACCCCGCAGAGCTCGGCCGCAAGGCGATCGAGCTCGCGCAGCTGTTGACCGGAAAGAACCCGCTGCATAGCGGACCCAAGATGGCCCAGTCCGACGCTAGCGTCGAGCGAGGCTCGTCAGAGGTCTTTGCAGCAGCGGAACCCGAGGTGATAGTTGCGGTGACTGGCGGGGTCGTCGACCCGCGATTTATGCCACATGAGCGCGCGCCAGCGGCAGTCGTCCGGATGCGCTTCCAGGGCAGAAAAGATGAACCAGCTACCCTTCATCTCCGTCTCGCCGAGACCACCACGGCCCGCGAGCTGTTCGGGGCCGAGCGGCAGGTTCATGTGCTCGGCAGCGTTGCCATGCAAGTCGAACACACCAAAGCGGCTACGACAGTCGGGGAAAGCGCCAGCTGGGTATGTATTGGAGCCGCAAACGCCCCAGTCGATGGAGCTGCAACTCGGGCTCTTGCTGCTGCCCGTGGCGCACGTGGCGTGGCGCTTCTGGGGCCCGTAGGCCCAGGTGATCTCGCGCTTCTTGTTGTGCAAGTACTCCATCATCATCCGCCGTTCGCCGAACGCATATTCGGTCTCGACCGGCAGCAGCGCTCCCGCACAAGCCCCCTCCCACTCGTGCGCATCGCAGATGCGCTTGTCGAGCGCACGGCAGAGCAACGCCGCCTCGCTCGCGCGCACCCAGATCAATGGGTAGTCGCAGGCGATGTTGGGGAATTCGAACTGATCGATGCACACGCGAGCGTCGGCTGCACTCTCGCCAGCAGTGGGATTGTACAGGGGCACCATGTTCGGCGCGCCGCAGCGCGGGTCGCCCGCGGGTAGCGCTGCGGCCTGCGCGCGGAGCTGCTCACACTCCGAGCGCGTCATGGCATGCTGCGTGATCTTCGGGTTGCCCTGGCTCAGCCACTTCGAGCCCTCGAGGATCGCCTTCACACGCCCAAGCGAGTCGCCGCTCAACCCCAGGCGCTGCTCCATGCGCTCCAGAAGCGCCGATTTCTGAGCTTCCA
>DASQDA010000473.1:0-10778 GCA_035634435.1 Polyangiaceae bacterium | reverse complement strand
CCTCACCCGCGTCGACCGACCGGTCACCGCAATAAGGGGCTTCCTTGCATAGCGTCGTGCACAATCCAGGGCCGTAAGCGCTCGAGCTGTTGGCAAGGCCCTCGTCGCACTCCTCACCGGCGGCAGCCTGCAGCGTGCCGTCGCCGCAATAGGGACCAAAGACGCATTGCGGAGCACACGCACCATAGCTGCCGTCGTTGAGACCGTCGTCACACTGTTCGTTGCTCTGCTTCACACCATCGCCGCAGCGCGGACCAAAGCTGCATTGCGCCGTGCACTTGCCATAACCGCCGGTATTGTTCGCAGCTCCATCGTCGCAGCGCTCACCCGCATCGATCACGCCATTGCCGCACTTGAGGGTGCAATCGGCAGCGCATTTGCTCGTGGAGGTGCCGTTGTCCGCAGCGTCGTCACAGGCCTCGCCGTTACTGCGCACGCCATCGCCGCAGCGCGGACCGTTTTGACACGTGGCGGTGCAGTGGGGATAACCGCTGCCGTTGAGCGCGCCCTCGTCGCACTCCTCGCCGTGTGCTCCGTTGACGGCGCCGTCGCCGCACTCCGGCGGGTTCACACAACCCGGCGCGCAGGCACCCATGCGCGTCGCATACACGTCGGTATTGACGCCGTTGTCGCACTGCTCGCCGCGCTGGCGAAAGCCGTCGCCACAGAAAGGGCCCAGGGTGCAATCCGGGTTGCAACCGCCGTACGCGCCGGTGTTGCCCGTGGGGAGATCACATGCCTCGTCGGCCGTGGCCACACCGTCACCGCAGCGGGGCGTGCACACAGTGCCCTTGAGCAGGAAGTTTTCCAGCTGGAGGCGGTAGTTCGAGGCGCACACGTTGCGTTCGGCCTGAAATACCGCGATCTCGTAGATGCTGTTCTCCTGGAGGTTCAAAAGCACGCCGGAGACGTCGCGCGTGGTCGCGTTGAGCGTCACCGAGCCGAGCTGAGCTTCGTGCACGCCGCCGATATCCACCACCAAGCGTCCGTTCACGTAGACGAACACGTCGTCGTCACCGCGAAAGGTCAGGGTTGCGTTCGCCGCCGCTCGGTACTGAAACCAGTAACGAAGCTCGCTCGTGAAGTGGAAGTTGTGCTGGTCGAGCTGGCCGTTGGGAGAGCCGGCTCCGCAGTCGTTGCTGCGAGCCGCGTTGGCACCGGTTTGTTCGTCGAGGGGGAAGAAACCGTCGCAACCGGCGGCGCCGCACGTGCTGCCGTCCGGCTGGAGCGTGTTGCTGTCGAAGAGGAACGTGTTGGCGTCGCCCGCGGCGCACACAGGATCGCCAGTCACGGCGCGCGGGCAGCGCACCAGCGTGAGCGCGCCCGGCACGGCGGTGCTCTGGTCGCTGCTGCGGAACCACTCGTTGAAGCTGCTGGCGCTCTGAACCGTTGCGGCGCAGTAAGACACGCCGTTGCGGCGCAGCGTATTGGCGGGCAACGGACAAGTTGCCGGCGTGAACCCAAATACAGGACGCCCCGTCAGGGCGCCTGCCGCCATGTCCGCGTTGTTGCCCAGGGCGGTGCGCGCAAGGCCCGCGGTGAGCCCGAAGATATTGCCGCTCACGCGGTTCGGGGCCGTGGCAGGCGCTGAGGAGTACGTGCCGCCGCTGAACCAGTCGTTGTAGAACCACTCGAAATCCGGATGGCCGTCGGCGTAGGGAGCCCCGGGGGCGAAGTCGCGGTACACGACGGGCAAGACGAGCTCCGTGGGATCACCCGCGGGCGTGGCACAGTAATAGCCGGGCTCTTGCTGGCAGGTGCTGCTGCAACCATCGCCGTTGCGCAGGTTGCCGTCGTCGCACACTTCATTCGGAAACTTGGCCCCGTCGCCGCAGACGGCTGGACAGGCCTGGCGAATGCCAGCCGCAGTGACGCACACCGGCTCATTGGTGCAGGTCGGCGAGCAGCCGTCGAAGGGCTGGAGGTTGCCGTCGTCGCACTGCTCGGTGCCCTGCAGCATGCTGTCTCCGCAAACCGTCGCGGTGCAGAGGCTCAGCGCGCCGAGCGCGCCGGCACACTGATACCCAATCTCTACCTGACAGAGTGCGGAGCACCCGTCGTCGCCCTCGACGTTGGCGTCGTCGCACTGCTCACGACCCGCGCGGAAGCCGTCACCGCAGAGCAAGGCTCGGCAGACCCCACCTACGGGACAAGTCCAGCCGCGCTCGAGCTGGCACGTCGCGGAACAGCCGTCACGAGCGGCGCCGTTGCGGTCATCGCAGGTCTCGGTGCCGCTGATGCGTCCGTCGCCGCACTCCACCGTCGAGACGCACGGCTCGCCCGGCTCACGACAGCTGAAATCGGCTTCTTGTATGCAGCGCGCGCTACAGCCATCGGCGCCGTCAGCGTTTGAATCGTCGCACTCTTCGCCTTGATCGATCTTGCCGTCGCCGCAGACGGCGCGCAGCGTGCACGCAACTCCCGCGGCCGAGCACGTGTAGCCTGTCTCCACGGTGCAGGTCTGCGAGCAGCCATCGCCGGGCGTGGTGTTGCCGTCGTCGCAATACTCACCGTCGTCGCCGATGCTATTACCGCAGACGCCGGCGGGCACCAGCACGCAGGGCCCACCAACGCCCGCGTCTTTGGGACACCGATAGCCCGGCTCACTCAGCCGGCAATCGGCTGCGCAACCGTCGCCGTCCTCTTGGTTGCCGTCGTCACACGCCTCGTCGCCACTGACGCTCTCGTCGCCACAGACGATTGTGGAGACACAGGGGCGGCCCGGGCGCGGGCATTCGAAGTTGACTTCCACGCGACACAGGCCGCCGCTGCAACCGTCGCCCGGACGCGTGTTGCCGTCGTCGCAGGCCTCCCCGGGATTGAGCACGCCGTCGCCGCAAGCCTCGTCGCGCTCACAAGGCTCACTCGGCGTCGGACAGCTGAAACCCGACTCGCGCAGGCACGCGTCACTGCAGCCGTCGTCGTTGACTGCATTGCTGTCGTCGCACTCCTCACCGAAGTTGACGCTGCCATCGCCGCATTCGGCCGTTGCCGCCGGCACACACGCCTGGTTGGGGATGTCGCAGGCGAAGCCTTGCTCTACCTTGCAAGTGTCGGAACAACCATCGTCGGGCTCCGCGTTGCCGTCGTCACAGGCTTCGCCGCTGCTCAGCCGACCGTCACCGCATTCGACCGTTGAAACACAAGCTGCGCCAGGCGTCGGGCATTCGAAATCGCGCTCGACGCGGCAGAGACCCGAGCAACCATCGCCCGAACGACCGTTACCGTCGTCGCATACCTCGGGCTCTTCGACCTCTCCGTTGCCACAGATGGCACCAGGACCACCTCCGGCACCCCCGGGTGAACAGGCGTCGCCTTCGCAGCTAGGCCTTTCGCCGCCCAGGTTGAGCGGGGGGTCGGTGCCGTCACGACCGCCTGTGCTCTGGCCGCCGCTTCCGCCGCGCGGAGGCGCCCCATCATCGGACACTGGCAGCTCCGGATCCGAGCCGCAGTGCGAGAGCATGAGGACCAAGACTGCCTGGATAAGCACCCCGAGAGATAAGCGTCGCGTCATAGCAGCAGCACACCCATGTCGTGATGGCACAGCGCACGCGCGCCTCGCCTCACGGACGTTCCTTCCAGCAGTAACACTGTCTCGAACTCAGGGTCAATCGGAGCCCCGCTCGCACGCCCTCGCGTCCCGTCGACAGTTCCTCGCACACGGCTCCGTGTTGACGCAGGGCGACGCGTCGCACGGATGCTACGCTGCGCCCGCAGTACGAGGGGGCCGGACGCTGCCCGAGCGGACGGCAAGCTCACTCACCGGTTAGTAAAGGCTCCATGTCAGGCTCTCAGGTTTCAGCGTCGCGCAAAGCGTTCAGAGCTTCCGTGCTCGGGATCGTGCTCTCGGGACTTTGCGGATGCGCTGGGCTCGCTGGCGCCCGCATGGACGTGCTCGCCGTTGCTGTGCAGCGGCCCAGCCAAGTCGCGGCATACGTTAGGCTTTCAGGCAACGATAGCCCTCCCGGGGCGCTCACTGCCGAGCAGTTCCAGGTGTTCGAGGACGACCAACCCTTGAGTGCGACGGAGACTCAGCAGACGCTGCTCGATCGGACGAGCGTCGCCACGCATCACACCCTGCTGCTCGTTGACGTGAGCCAGGTCAGCAAGGCGGGCGTGCGGCGCGAGCTCGCCGTGGCGCTTTCGACGTTCGCCGAGGCGATCCGCACCGTCCAGGACGTGAGTGTCTTTGCTTTCGACGGCTCCCCCAAGCTGCGGCTCATTGCGGAGCTGACGGAATCTTCGCAAAGCACTCCGGCTGCGCTGGAGCGAGCGCTCCCCGCCGCACCCAAGGACGCCTCGCGTGACTTACACGGCGCCCTCGTGCAGGCAGCCGAGCAGCTGACGCGTCGGCTCGCAACCAAGGGCAAGCCGCTCCGAGTGGGCACACTCGTCGTCTTCGCTGGCGGGCCAGATCTGGCGGGACGTCTGAACGAAAACGACGTCTGGACGCAGCTCGAGCGCAGCGGCCACACGACGCTGGCCGTGGGGGTCGGCGCCTCCTCCAGCCTGCTGCAGCAGCTCGGCGAGGGGGGGTTCATCGACGCGCACTCCCTGGACACGCTGTCGCTGGCGTTCGAGGAGGCGGCGCATCGCGTGCGTGCAGAGGACGCGATGCACCACCTGTTCGCCTATTGCTCGCCAGCTAGAGCTGGCACACGCAGGCTGCGTCTGGAAGCACGTGTTGCTGCCGCCGGCGGCACGCCGCGGACGGCGAGTGCGACCGCCGAGTTCGACGCAACCGGATTCGTTTCCGGGTGCAACCCACGCGCCGTGCCGCGCTTTCCCGCGGCAACAGCTCGGGTCGCGCGTTGAGCTGATTGGGATCCAGCCGGCGGCCCGGGCAGCGAGCTTCACGTTGCTCCGTGTCTACGGCGCTGCGTGCTATGGCAGTGCTCGCGATGAAAAAAGTGTCTTGTCACAGCGCCTTTGGTTTCGGTCTCGCTCTCACGCTGGCGGCGTGCGGCGGCTCGACGCCTCCCGCCGAGAGCAGCGCACCCCTGGCAGTGCCCCCGCCAGTCACGCAACCCGCCCCGGTGGTCAGCGCTCCACCTCCGCCGCCCGAGCTGACGGCGGAGCAGAAGAAGCAACACGAGGAGGAGCAGCGGCTGACGGCGGACCGTGCGAGCATGGAAGCAGACGCGGAAAAGGAGCTGGCGCGCTGGACCCCCGAGCTACGCCAGCAGGCGAAGGCTCTTGCGGAGCGCAAGTACCCGAACCTGAAGGTCGCCCTCGACGCCGTGCTCACGAGCCCGATTCGGGCTCCCGGCCACCCCGAGCGCGATCTTTATCGACACCCGCGCGAGACGCTCACCTTCTTCGGGCTGAGGCCCAACATGACGGTGCTCGAGTATGGCCCGGGCGAAGGCTGGTACACGGAAATCCTCGCCCCCACGCTTGCCGCTTCGGGCAAGCTGCTGGTCACGAACACCGACCCTGCTGGGCCAAAAACCAGCCGCAGCACCTTCTACGCGGAGCGCGTGCAGCGCACATTGGCGAAATCCCCCGAGTTGTTCGGCAAGGTCGACGTCGCTATCGTCGATCCAAAGCAGCCCACGCTGGGCCTGGAAAACAAAGTGGATGTCGCGCTCGTCATTCGCGGCATGCACGGCTGGGTCCAGAACGGACAGGTGGAAGCTTGGCTCAGCACGCTGCACACGGCGCTCAAGCCCGGAGGCACGTTGGGCATCGTTCAACACCGTTCCATTCCTGGAGCGGACCCCGCCACGAGCGCCAAGACCGGCTACTTGCCGGAGGCCTGGGTCGTTTCGACGATCGAAGCGGCCGGCTTCAAGCTGAGCGCCAAATCCGAGATCAACGCCAACCCCAAGGACACCAAGGACTACGAAGCGGGAGTTTGGGCGCTGCCCCCGACCTTCCGGCTCAAAGACAAGGACCGCTTGAAGTACGCGTCCATCGGTGAGAGCGATCGGATGACCCTGCGTTTCGTCAAGGTGCCGCGCAAGACGCCCGCCACTGCAGCGACGAGCGTTGCACCCAAGAGCGCGGTGAGCACCCCAGCGGCCGCATCCAGCACGAGCCCAGCAAGCCCCACAGGCACGACACCAGCGACACCGGCGGTGCCCAAGGCCACGAACTAGTCGGCTCGCAGCTCGGCGGGGCCGACGCGCCCCCTGGCTAGCCCAGGCACCACTTCGGCGGCGACGAGCAAGGTTGCGCACGGATGTTGCACGCCTGGCTCGTCGCTCTTGGTTGCACCCAACGGCATGATTTTCCAAGTCGCGTTCCGGAAGTTATGGTTGGTAGCCCTCGTCGGGCTGCTCGTCGTTGCGGCGATCGGGGGTTGGTGGTGGAAGCAGCGCACGCAAAGGCCCGCGCCGCCGCCCGTCATCACCGCCGCTCCGAGACCAGCGGAGCCGTCCAGTGTGCAGGACCCGCTGCAGCCGAGCCGGCCAGCGAAGCTCGATCGGAAGCGCGCGCAACCGAGCTCGGACGAATGGGTGCGGGCGCGACCCGGGTTCCAGTACTCGCGCAGCGCGCAAGAGCGCGGCGGCGAGCACCCTTGCGCAACGCAAAAGGTCGACACCAGCGCGTTCGAGCCGTGGAAAGGCTTGAGCCAGGGGCGTTTCACCGCGCCTCGCAGCGGCGCGCTCGACGCTCAGGGGCGCTTCAACCTGGTAGTGCATTTTCTGGGCGACGACCTGGCTCAGCGTGAGCTGATCTTGAGTCGCCAGAACTTCGTTCTGTACTCGTTGACGGTCGGCACGGGCACGAGCTTCGCTCCGCTTTTCTCGGGCTCGGGGCTGTTTGCGTCAATCGTCAGCCAGATCGAAAAGCACATGAGCGAGCGCGAAGGGCGCCCTGCACGCGTCGGTCACACCGCCCTGAGCGCGTGGAGCGCTGGATTCGAAGGCGTTCGCGCGGTGCTCTATCAGCCGGAAGCCCGCGACGTCGATGCCGTCATTCTGGTCGACGGTCTGCACGGTCCGCGCGAGGCCAACGCGCTCCGCACGCAGTTCACTTCCTTCATCGATTTCGCAAAGCGAGCTGCCGCCGAGGAGCGCTTCATGTTCATCAGTCACTCGTCCATCGAGACTTACGATTACGCTTCTTCCACCGAATCGGCTCATTTTCTGATCGCCGAGCTCCAGGGCAAACCGCAGCCGGTGCACCGTGAGGACGCACTGGGGCTGGAGCTCGTCGAGCTTTTCACGCGCGGCGACTTCCACGTCCGCGGCTACGCGGGCAACGACAAGGCGGACCATTGCGCGCAGCTCGCCGTGCTGCGTGACGCCTACGCCGCGCTGGGCCGCCGCTGGAGCCCCTGAGCTCGATGCAAGCGCGCTCGAAACAGCTCGCCCTTGCCACTGCAGCTCGTCGCCGGCTGTTGAATTGCTGCGTGGCGCTGCTCGCGTTGGCGTGTGACAAGACGCCTCCGGAGCGGCCCGCGCGAGCACCGGAGCGAAAAGCTGCACCGAGCGCCGCGACGACGACAGCACCAGCGTCGCTACCGCCAGCGCCGCCGCGAGCACCCAGCACGACCCCTGAGCCGAGCTGGACGGCGGGCATCATCAAGCGGGCGAGCACTGCCCGGGGTAGCGTGCGTTTGCGGCAGGTGCGTGTCGCCGCCCACGCGGGCTTCGACCGCACGGTGTTCGAGCTGGAAGGGCCCGAGCTGCCCGGCTTTCACCTCGAGTACATCGATCGGCCCGTTCGTCGCTGTGGCTCCGGTGACACCGCCACCATAGCGGGAGACGGCTGGCTGCAGGTGAGCCTCGAGCCCGCCGAGGCGCACGATGACCAAGGGCACGCCACCGTGCACGATCGCTCGCAGAAACCCGCCTTGCCGAACGTCCAGCAGCTGGAGCTGACATGCGACTTCGAGGGTCAGGTGGTGTGGGTTCTCGGGGTGCAGAGCCCCAATCCCTATCGTGTGCTCACGTTGACGCAGCCCACGCGCCTGGTCGTCGATGTGGCGCACCAGCGCAGACCCGACGCTCAGCTGCCGAGGTAGCGTTCCAGCAGCCTGCCGCTGAGATGCAGCACGGCGATTTGCTGCTCGACCAGGTCGACGCGCGCACGAGCAACCCGCAAGCGCGCGCGGCGCACCTCTTCCTCCGCTTGCTGAACCTGGACCGGAATGGACTGGCCGAGCTCGAAGCGTGCTCGCTCCGCCTCGTATGCGCGCGTTGCGACTTCCAGCGTCCTCAGCGAGAGCTCGACCCGCCGCAGCAAGGCGCCCTCGTTGCTGACGGCAAAGCTTGCCTGAGCGGTGATGCGGTCACGTGCAGCCTTGAGCTCTTGTTGGGCGATGTGAACCGAAAGCAGCGCGCTCGCTCGTTCGGCGTCGCCTCGGCTGGTATCCAGCGGTAGCTCGCCCACCACACCGACGTGAGCGGTGACCCAGTTGAGCTCGGCTGCTCGTCCGAACGCACGCGGCACACGTTCGCTTAACCCCTGAGACTCCAAGTAGCCTTCGAAATCGAGCCGCGCACGACTGGATTCACCCGCGGCCTCGCCACGTGTCTGCAGCGCGCGGACGCGCGTCTCGAGCTCGGCCAGCTCGATGGAGCCCTCGCGCAGTGCCGTCTCCACGTCCGCGCGCGAGGTGACGGACTGGGCGGGCGGCGGCTGCGAAGCCGCACCCCAGGCCAGCGCGCTGCCAGAAACGTCGCCCAGAAGCATGCTCAGCTCCCCGGAGCGTTGCTGGGTCTGAGCCTCGGCGCCGACCAGCGACTCCTCGAGCTGCGCCACACGGGTGGAGAAGGTGAGCACGTCTGCCGGGGCGAGGGCGCCCTGCTCGATGCGGATCTGCGCTTCGCGCTCCTGCTGGCGCGCGAGAACGAGCGAGGCTTGCTCGATGCGCACGGCTTCGTCGGCGTACCAGAGCTCCCAGTAGGCGGTGAGCACGTCGCGCACGAGCTCACTCGTAACGCGCTGTACGGCTTGCTCGGCGCCCGCGCTTTCCACGCGCGCCGCCCGCAGCTCGAGCTCGCCGATGCGCCGGCCAGCTCCGCGCAGGAGCGGCTGCGACAGCGCGGCACGGCCAACCACGGCATAGCCCTCGCCGCGCAGGTCCGCGCTGGCGCCGCCGCCGATCTCGTTCTCGAAGCGCTCCCCTTGCACGCGGAGCTCCGCCGTGGTCCCGAGTGGAAAGGTGCGCCGCAACGCCGCGCCCACGGTGTACGAACGCGAAACGTTGCTGCCGATGGTGTCGCCCGCGCCCAGGCGCGGCGAAGACCGGCGCGTGTGGCCGGCATCGCCCTGCAACACGTACGGGTAGCGCCCGAGCTCGGCGCGCACGTTCTGCTTCGCCTGCTCCGCCGCGAGCGCCGAGCTTCGCCGAGCTGGATTGGTTGACAACGCGCGTGCCACGGCGTCATCTACGGCCAGGGGGCGCACGGCGCGGGGGGCGGGAGAAGCAGTGACGTCAGCGGGCGCAGCCGGCGCAGCGCCGGTCTGAGCCAGCACAGCGCTCGGCAAGACGAAGAGCACCAGCCCGCAGCAGCAGCCAAAGAGAGCTCTATTCATGACGCAATGCTTCGATTGGATTGAGGCGAGCCGCCTTGTGCGCCGGCAGGTAACCAAAAGCGATCCCTACCACTGCGGAAAACAAGAAGGCCACGACGAGGATGTCCGGAACCACCACGAAGGGCACCTGCAGCGCGCTAGTAGCCCAGTAAGAACCGAGCAGCCCCACGATGATGCCAATCACGCCGCCGATCATCGACAGCACGATGGCCTCCACGAGAAACTGCAACAAGACCTCGCTCGCGCGCGCGCCAATTGCCAGCCGAATGCCAATCTCGCGGGTCCGCTCGGTGACGTTCACGAGCATGATGTTCATGATGCCGATGCCGCCCACCAGCAGACTGACCGCCGCAATGGCGCCGAGTAGAGCCGTCATGGTACCCGTGGCGCTGGTGACGGCCTGGGCGATCTCCTGCATGTCACGCACGCTGAAATTGTCTTCGTTTCCCGCCGCGACACGCCGCCGCTCGCGCATCAGCTGCTCGATCTGCGCTTTGACTCGTCCGGTGCTGCTCGCGCTGGTGGCAGAGACGTAGATCGCGTTCACGTCCTTGTTGCCCGCCAAGCGCCGTTGCACGGTGCGCAAGGGCGTGAGCACGATGTCATCCTGATCCTGCCCCATGCTCGACTGACCCTTGGCCGCCAGCACGCCGATGACCTCGCAGCTGACCTTGTCCAGGCGAATCGCGGCGCCGAGCGGATCGGCGGAACCGAAGAGCGCCTGTCTCACCGTGGCCCCGATGATGCAGAGCGGACGGCCCGAATTGGCCTCGGTATCCGTGAAGACCCTGCCGGTTGCGATGCTGGAGGCGCGCACGTCCAGGTAGGCATTCGTCGTGCCCGTGACGCTGGTTCGCAAGTTGCGATTGCCCCAGACGACGAGCGCCTGGCGCGCAGCCGTCGGTGCCACGGCTTGGATCGAGGCTACCTCGCGCTCGATCGCCAGCACGTCCTCCTGTTCGAAGCTCGGCGCGGGGGTGTACGCGCCGGAGCGACGGTCGCCGCCCGGCGTCACGATCAGCAGGTTGTCGCCCAGCTTGGCAATGTCGGCCGTCACACGAGCGGTTGCGCCCTGCCCGATGGTGACGAGGGCAATTACCGCGCCCACACCAATCACGATGCCGAGCATCGTCAAGAAAGAGCGCAGAGTGTTGCGCCTGATTTCGCGCAGGGCCATCACCAGGGTGATGCGGATCACGGCTGCCTCCTGTCGGGGTCGGAAGTGCCCACGGAGGAAGCCGGCGGTTGGCTGGTATGCGCGATCCGCCCGTCGCGAAAGACAATGG
>DASQDA010000472.1:0-4509 GCA_035634435.1 Polyangiaceae bacterium | reverse complement strand
GCATCGCGAGCGGTGACGCGGCCGCCGGCAGAGTAAAAGACCAACCCGCCTGCGATGGCTGGAAGCGTGTCGGGGCGCGCAGCCTGGGTCCAGCGGTGACCGCCTGCGAGCGGCATACCGATCAGCGCGCTCTCGGTGACGCCCACGACTACCGGCACAGCGGGGGGCCTCGGGGCACTCCGCAGCCGACGCTCGACCTCGGCGATGGATCGGCCGGCGTCGTTTTGCCAGTTGGTGTTGAAGGGCGCGCTCACGCTGGTGGTCGAGGCGCAGGCAACGAGCAACGGTAGCGCGACGAGCCAGGCGCGCATCAGCGGCTCCCCTCGTCGATGGGAGCGGTGCGCATGGCGGCCAGCAGCGCACTCCGCAAGGTAGGGCTTGCCGCTTCGGGTAGCTGCGCGAGGGCTGTCTGCAGGCTTGCCCTGGCGCCAGGTGTGGCCAGCCGTCGCAGCCGCTCGACGTAGCGCAGCTTGTTTTCGTCCGCGAGCTCGGCCGTTGGTCGCAACAGGAGCGGCACGAAGCCGGCTTCGAGGGTCTCGAACTTCAGCTTGCCGACGAGCGCCATGAGGCGGTCGCATTGAGCAGGGCTGCAGAGCAGCGCGATGGAGGTCGCGGCTTCCGGCGTCTCGTGTCCAAGCACCGCGAACAGGTCGTCCACGCTGTCCCGGGCTCCGAGCTTGCCGAGCCCGTCCGCGCTGGTCGCGCGCACTTGCGCGTCCTTGCTCGCCAACCCTTGGCGGAGCGCCTCGACTGCCAGCGGACCGCCGGTGGCGACCAACGCCCGCGCCGCCGCCCGGCGGAGCTCGGGCCTACGGTGGCGCACGTAGGGCGCGACGCTGACGCTCGAGCTGCTCTGCTGCAGCACCGCGGCGGTGTCGAGCGCGGCGATTGTCACCCGCACGTTGGCCCCCCGCGCCAGCACCTCTTCGACCAGAGGCGCCGCAGCGGCCGCTTCGGCAGGGGCAGAGCCGAGCTGGGCCAGCGCCGCCAAGATTGCGGATTCATCACCGGAGGCGAGGACCCCGCGCAGGCGCTCGAGCTCCGCCTCGCGGGCGCCGGCAGGAGCTTTAGCCGTCTTCGCCGCGGGCTGCCGGGCTTCGGGTTTGCGCTCGGAAGAGTGGCCCTTGGGTGGTGCCGCGCCAGCGGTGGCGCAGATCGCGAGCACTACGGCCAGCCATGTGAGCCTGTGATGCATGCTGGACTCTGCCTCGATAGCCCTGGTGTCGTGTCTCAACCAAACGCGCGGGCCCCCGACGAGGGTCTGGGCGTCCGAGCTCGCCCCGATGTACTCTCGGCTGGCAAGCCCCGCAAGCCCTCGCCGAGGTCCGCACGTCGCGGGCACCCCAATAAAATGCTGCCGTCATTGCCCGATATCCGCCTGGAGCTCGTTGAAGACCTGACCCCGCCGCAGCAAAGCGGGTTTCTGCGCCTCGTGCGCCGCCGCTTGCGCTGCCGATTCGCTGACGGTTCGCACAGCGAAGCATTCGACTACGACGAGGTCGATCGGCGCGCGCTCGATGCCGTGGTGATGGCTGCTTACTTCACGGACGCGCAGGGCAGCCCCTCGGTGTACCTGCGGTCCGCGCTGCGACCGCCGCTGGTCTTCCGGGACCGTGCGCGCTCTCCCATGCCCGCGCTCGATCCAGCTGGCAGCATCTGGGAGCTGCCGGCGGGCCTCGTGGAAGCGGACGAGCAGACCCTCGAGGGCGTGCGTGCGAGCGCGGCGCGGGAGCTCAAGGAAGAGCTCGGCTTCGACGTGGGGGTGCAGAGCTTTCAGGAGCTGGGGCCCAGCGTCTTTCCGGCTGCCGGTTTCATCGCGGAGCGACACTTCTTTTTCGCGGTGGAGGTCGACCCAGCCCTGCGCCAGGAGCCGTCGCTGGACGGTTCAGCGCTCGAGGACCAAGCGGTGATCGCCGCGGTGCCCCTGGCGGAAGCGCTGGCGGCGTGTCGCGATGGCCGCATCATCGACGCCAAGACGGAGCTTGCTCTGCGAAGGCTCCGGGAGCTCTTGCCTTGAGGACGCGCGTCATCGTCGTCGCGAAACGCACGGCTTACAGCCGCTTCGTCGAAGACGAGCGTGACCCCCGAGCCAAGTCCTTGTTGCGTCGCCGCGACCCCAGCATTTCGAGCTGGATTGATTCGCACCGGGAACACGAACGCACGCTCGAGGTGGTGAAGAAGGTGCTCGACGGCCTAGGCGTGCAGGCACTATGGGTGCGGCGAGCGCACGCCGCCTTCGATGCTTCGGACGCTGCGCTGGTGGTCGCCGTCGGCGGCGACGGCACGTTGTTGGCGGCCTCCCACAACTTGGATTCAACGCCCATTCTCGGCGTCAACAGCGCCCCGGGCCACAGCGTGGGCTTCTTCTGCGGTGCGCGACGCCAGAACTTCGCGCAGTTCGTCACGCGAGCGCTCGATCACAAGCTGGCCGGCGTGACGCTGGCACGCATGACGGTGACATTGAACGGCCGGCTGCGCTCGCAACGGGTACTCAACGACGCGCTCTACGCGCACAGCTCGCCGGCGGGAACGTCGCGCTATTCGCTGCAAGTGGCTGGCGTGAGCGAAGAGCAACGCTCGAGCGGCCTCTGGATTGGCCCCGCCGCCGGCTCGACGGCAGCCCAGAGGTCAGCGGGCGGCCGTGTGCTCCCGCTCTCGTCGCGGAAGCTGCAGCTGGTGGTACGCGAGCCCTACATCCCTCTCGGCAAGCGTGGACGCCTCTTGAAGCGGGTCATCTCCGTAGGTGAGCGCGTGATCGTGCAGAGCAAGATGGACACTGCCCTGTTGTGGCTGGACGGGCCCAACCGCGAGATCCCGGTGCGCCTTGGCGATGAGGCGGAGTTCGCGCTCTCCAACGAGCCCCTGCGCGTGCTCGGTCTGAGGTCGGACCGCACCACGTTGCGCCTGAAGTAGCGGCTCGGAGCAAAAAAACGCCGAGCGCGGGCGGCTCGGCGTCGTCGGCTCGGCGCTGCTCAGCGGCGAATGAACGGTGTCCGACCGGAATAGACCTGGTCGTCGCCCAGCTCTTCGCCGATGCGCAGCAGCTGGTTGTACTTGGCGATGCGGTCGCTGCGGCTCAAGCTGCCCGTCTTGATCTGTCCGGCGTTGGTAGCCACTGCCAAATCGGCGATGAACGCATCTTCCGTCTCACCCGAGCGGTGCGAGATGATCGAGGTGTAGCCCGAAGTGGTCGCCAGACGGATGGTGTCGAGGGTCTCGGTGAGCGAGCCAATCTGATTGAGCTTGATCAAGATGCTGTTGGCGATCTTGCGCTCGATCCCCTTGGCCAGTCGCTCGTGATTGGTGACGAACAGGTCGTCGCCCACGAGCTGCACGCGGGAACCCAGCTTGTCCGTGATGAGCTTCCAGCCGTCCCAATCGTCTTCCGCGAACCCGTCTTCGATGCTGACGATGGGGTACTTCTCCGAGAGCTGGACGTAGATGTCGGCGAGCTCGGCCGCGGAGACCTTCTTCTTGTCGAAGGTATACTTGCCGTCTTCGGCATAAAACTCGCTCGCCGCACAGTCGAGCGCCAGGCCGACCTCTTCGCCGGGCTTGTAGCCAGCGCTCTCGATCGCCTCGATGATGCGCTTGAGCGCGTCCTCGTTGGAGGCGAGCCGCGGAGCAAAGCCGCCTTCGTCGCCCACCGCGGTGGTCATTCCTTCCTTCTTCAGGATGGCCTTGAGGCTGTGGAAGATTTCCGTTCCGCAGCGCAGCGCGCGTGAGAACGAGTCGAAGCCCAGAGGCACGATCATGAACTCCTGGATTTCGAGACCGTTGTCAGCGTGGGCGCCGCCATTGACGATGTTCATCAAGGGCGTGGGCAACACGCGCGCCTGCACACCGCCGAGGTAGCGCCACAGGGGCAGCCCCACGGTATCCGCAGCCGCCCGCGCCGTCGCCATGGAGACGGCCAGGATGGCGTTGGCGCCAAGCTTGCCTTTGTTGCTGGTGCCGTCGAGCTCGAGCAAGCGGCGGTCGATGGCTGCCTGGTCCAGCGCCGACATGCCCACCACGGCCGGACCGAGCTTGTCATTGACGTTCTCGACCGCTCGCTTCACACCCTTGCCGAGGTAGCGCTTCTTGTCGTCGTCGCGCAGCTCGATCGCCTCGTGCTCACCCGTCGAAGCGCCGCTTGGGACGGCAGCGCGGCCCCAGCCGCTGGTGGTATGCACCTCGGCTTCGACGGTCGGGTTCCCGCGCGAATCCAAAATTTCTCGAGCACTGACCTGAAGAATCTCCGGCATGGGCCGCGCCTTAACATGGTTTGTCAGCGCGCGCGAGAGCTGCTCCCGGCGCCCGCCCTACACCGGCAGCCGGGAAGCGCGGTGCTGGCAATCGGTTCAGCGGCGCGGTTGCTTCAGCGATGCGGCGAGCGTCGGTCGGGGGTCTCGGCTTCGGCAAGCCGTCGCGCTTCGTCGCGAGCTTCGTAAGCAACGATGATCTTCTGGACCAGCGGATGCCGCACGACGTCCTGGTCGGTGAAGCTACAGAACGAAATCCCGTTTA
>DASQDA010000471.1:0-10274 GCA_035634435.1 Polyangiaceae bacterium | reverse complement strand
CAGCGACGACGGCCCGGGCATCCCCGAGTCACAGCTGCCCCACATCTTCGACCCATTCTACTCCACGCGCCGGAGCGCGGGTGGAACGGGTCTGGGTTTGAGCATCAGCCACCGCATCGTCACCGCGCACGGCGGTGAGCTGCGTGCTCTTAGCGACCCGAGGAGCGGCGCCACCTTTTCCATCGAGCTGCCCACCAGCGATTCTGTTCTGAAACTAGCAACCCTGGAAGCGGAGGAGCGGCCAGATGGCAATAGTTCTAGTAGTGGATGACGAGCCCGACGCCTTGGAGATTCTACAGTGGGTGCTCCAGGACTGGGGTCACGAGGTGCATACGGCCGGCGCTGCCCCCGCCGCGTTGGACCTCGGCGAGCGGTGTCAGCCGGATGTGCTCATCACCGACTTTTTCCTCGGCGGAGATCTGAGCGGCGCGGACGTCATCCGCACGATGCGCGAGCGCAATCCGGAGCTCTTCGTGATCTTGATGACGGGCATGCGCAAGGAGGAGCTCCGCCGTGATCTGTGCGACCTGGCGGACGTGCCGGTGGTCCAAAAGCCCTTCAGCTACCAGGCCATTCGCTCCCTGATCGAAAAGCGCGGTGGTCGCTCGGTCGCGGAGGCTTGAAGCGGCTCGCGCCAGGTCAGCCCTGCGCTGCCGTAGCAGTCGCGCCCTGGGCGCTTTCAGGCAAGTCGTCCGCCGGACTGTAGGCCGCGTCGCGCCGAGCCGCCGACGGACTCCTCAGCGTGCGCTCTCGCCAGGAGCGGCCCGGCGGAGACGCGTCCAACCAGTGGTAGCTGGTTACGCGGTCGTCGAGGTGCACGTACTGCGTCTTGGGATGCGTGTACACGCCAACCCCGACGCGCGGCAGTTTGCGCAAGTACGCCGCCAGCGTGGCAGCCGGAACGCCCGGTAGCTTGAAATCGATCGCGCGGCCCTGGGCGTGCAGCCCCTCACGCCGACGGCCACGTCGGCGGTAAGCGGAGACGACCTGCACCTCCTTCACTCCGAAGTGGTACGCGGCGCGGTAAACGAGCTGGAGCGTTCGGCGATCCAACAGAGTCGTGTGCACCTCATCCGGATCACGGGCGTCGCACAGCAACGCGTCCAGCCGTGCTGCAGCGCACGCGTCCACGCGCAGCTCGTCGTCGTATAGCGCAATCGTTTCGGAACGCTGTGTGTTGACGTGTGTGATGCGCAGCGGCCACAGCGGGGGAGCCGAGGACGAGTCTGGCGAGGCGGAGGTCCGCCTCGCTTCGTCGTGCAGCGCCGGTCGCATCGCAGATGCATGCAGGGGGGCCGCAACGGCAACGCGCTCTTCGGAATCCAGCGGCGACGCCACCGATGCAGTGAGGGCAAAGCCCAGCACCATGCCGAGGAGCACGCGTGTACGGCCCAACATTGAGGGCAGCCTAGCCAAGTCTCCGCGCTGCGCCGAGCGCGACCAACGGACAACACGACCTCCCAGGGCGTGACATTACAAACTCAACGAACAAATCCGGGCTGGCGGTCGCCCTGAGCCTGGTGGCGAGAAATCATCCATTGGCAAGCTCGTGTAAACGGACATCCTGATTGGAAGTTGCATGGCCAACCGAGATTCCAGTCAACAGTCGTATGACGTGATCGTGGTCGGTGCGGGCCCCGCAGGTCTCACCGCCGCGCTGGTGCTGGGCCGCGCGCGACGTCGGGTGTTGGTGTTCGACGACGGGCGGCTCAGGAACGCGCCCTCCCGAGCCGCACATGGCGTCTTCACACGTGACGGCACGCCTCCGGTGGAGCTGCAACGCATCGCCCTCGAGCAGCTGACGCCGTACGACGTTCGCGTCGAGCAGCGACACGTCACCCTCGCGCGACGCACCCCGCATGGGTTCGAGGTCAGGACCGATGAGCGCGCTTTTCATGGAAGGAAGCTGCTTCTCGCCACCGGGGTGCGCGACCGCGACGTGAACGTGCCCGGCTTGTGGGACCTGATCGGCACCAAGGTTTTTCACTGCCCGTACTGCGATGGCTGGGAAGTGCGTGATCGACGTCTGGGCGGCCTAGCGCCAGAGGAAGGCGCCGCCGACCTAGGGCTCGCGCTCACGACTTGGAGCCCTCACGTCACGCTGTTCACACATGGGCAGGTGACCCTGCAGCCAGACGAGCGCGAAGAGCTCCAGCGCAACGGTGTGGCCGTCTACGAGGAGCCCCTGGCGCGCGTGGAGACGAACGGGGAAGAGCTCGCTGGTGTGCGCCTCGCCACGGGCGAGCTCGTCCGCATCGACGCGCTGTTCGTGCATGCGGGTATCGACCAACGTTCGCCGCTGGCGGAGCAGCTGGGCTGCCGCCTCGAGCCTGATCAGCGTGCCTATCATGACGAATGCCAGCGGACCGGGGTACCAGGAGTCTTCATCGCGGGTGACGCTGCCAGTCACGTGCACGCAGTGAGCGTGGCCTCCGCTGCCGGCTACCGCGCAGCCGTGAACATCAACCGCGAGCTGCGTGAGGAGCACTCGGCCTCGTTGAGGGAAGAGCTTGCCGTTGCGGGGGAGTGAGTTGCTCAGCTGCGTGAGCTGCGACGCGAGCGTGCGGGCGCAGCTATTCGACGGCGACTTCGGGTTGCATCTGTTGCGCTTGGCGCTGCCGTTGCTGCTCGGATCACTGCTGACGGCGTGGGCCGTTCAACGCTGGGTGCAACGCAACGATCGTGCTACCGGCGGCCGCAACGCTGCTCCGGTCGCGGTGGCTGGCGCGCTGCTCGGCCTCGGGATGGGCGGCTTCCTCGACGGCATCTTCCTGCATCAGGTACTCCAGTGGCATCAGATGATGTCCAACCAGGTGCCGCCGGTGACGCTCACGGCGAAAAACGTGAACATGTTCTGGGACGGCATCTTTCACATCGCAACGTGGGGACTCACCGTAGCCGGGGTTGTTGCCCTCTGGCGTCTGGCAGGGCGTGCGGACGTCCTGCGCTCGAGTGGCGTGCTGCTCGGCAGCGCGCTGCTGGGGTGGGGCGCCTTCAACCTGGTCGACAGCTGCTTCAACCATTACCTATTCGGATACCACAACGTCCGTGAAGTGACCGCTAACCGCGCGGCCTGGAACTTTGGCTTCTTGCTCTTTGGGCTGGCGCAGCTCATCGCCGGAATTGCCATCGTGCAACGCGCATCGAGCCGGCCTCGAGCCGGGGGCGTGCGAGCTGCCCACGCTCGCTGAATGAAACTAGGCTTCGCGAGCCGGTGCGACGCTCGTCAGCGAAGCGCGCCCGAGCGCCAGCTGCAGGCAAAACAGCACGATCGAGTGCTGATTCAATGACGGGTGTATGCGCGCAGCACGCGCCGCGTGCAGCACGCGCAGCCGACTCCAGTGCGCTCCCGGCTGCTCGTGGTGAACGGTGTGGTAGCCCGCATCGAAGACCCACCAGTTGACCCAGCCGCTGACGAAGTTGCGTGAATGGTTGTCACGCGAGCTGGGGTCGCAGCCCGCATGCTGCAGGTAGTTGGTGAACATCATGGACCACGGCGCAAACGCTGCCGGGAGCCCGAGGCCGAACAGGTACACCAGCAAACCACGCCGCGTGCCATGGTAGGCCATGGCGATCAGCGCGGCGCCCGCATGTGCACCGACGACAGCGCCGCACTGCAGCAACACGGAGGCCGCGCCGCCGCGTTGCCCGCGAAGCCGCTCGAGCACGTAGCCGGCCACGAGGCTCGCCTGGCGCCGGGAGCAAAAAAACGGATAGGTCAGCGCAGCAAGCAGCGCGGGCCGCGGCGCGTGCTCCTCCGTACGCGCACGATCTCCTTCGCCGTTCGCGTAGCGATGATGGTTTCGATTGTGTGTTGGGATCCAGGAGAAGGTTGGAAAGCCGTAGAAGACGGACAGCCACATCGAGTACGCCGTGTTCGCGCGTCGCGACGAGAACACCGGCGTGTGGTTGTGATTGTGAGTCAGGACCCCGGCGCAGTACGCCAGGTAGAGCGAAGCGGGTAAGAGCCACAGGCTCAGCTCGGGCGCCCAGAAGTGCAACAGCGGCATCGCCGGCAGCAGCACCAGCGCCCAGAACAGGCTGCGATAATCGGCCATCGTTTTCGGTTTCATGTGTCATCCTCCACGCGCACAGACCCCATTACCGGCATCGCCGGCCACTGCTTGAAAGGCGGAGACACAGCATGCATCGCCGGGTACAGGCACGTCCATTCGCGTCCCATTCGGGTTTCCATGACTAAGCGGACACCCCGGCGAACCGCGCGAAAGCCGCCGCAACAGGCGCGGTCACGCGCCACGGTGAGCATCATACTCGATGCCATGACTCGGGTTTTGGAGCGCGAGGGCGACGCGGCGGCGACCACCACGCGTGTCGCGGAAGTCGCTGGCATCAGCATCGGCACGCTGTACCAGTACTTCTCCGACCGCGACGCGATTCTCGACGCGCTTCAAGATCGCGAGTTCGAGCGTGCCACTGAGCTGATGCAGCAGGCGCTCGCGGCGGGCATCCACGAGTCGCCGCGCAGCACGGCGCGCGGCGTCGTGCAGGGACTGCAGCGGCTGTACGCGGCGGCGCCTGGACTGAATCGTCTTTTGGCCGTCGAAGGTCTACGCGTCACACCCACCGAGCGCGTGCAGGCCTTCGATCGACGAATCATCGACGTTATCCGACGCTTCCTTGCCGTGGCCCACATCCCGCTGCGCCGCACCAACGTCGAAGGCGCAGCGTTCGTCGCCTATCACAGCGTGCGCGCCACCATGCTCGCTCGCCTGCTCGAAGCGCCGCCGAGCCTCGACGACGACATGGTTGTCGAGGAGATCACGGATCTGTTGCTCCGCTACCTCATCGACGAGCAGGCGCTACCGGGCGTCTGAGCCGATCGGCTCCTGCAACCCTCCCTCGCACCTTTCATTGCGGGTAGCGGCTCACGCGCAACCGGCAGGTCCGCACGCGGCACCTTCCGACGCTGCCGCTGCCTCCGTCTCGGGAAGCTCGTCGCAGGCCTGCTGCAGGACGCCGAGCAGAGCTGCCGCAGGCTGCGCGCCGGATACCGCATAGCGTCCCCCAATCACGAAGAATGGAACACCGCGAATACCCAGGCTCCGCGCCTTGTCCTCGTCTGCACGGACGTCGGTAGTGTAGGCGTCCCCGGCAAACAGGCGCACGAGCGCGGATCCATCGAGACCAACCTCGGTGCCCAGGCGCACCAGCTCGGCAGGGTCACCGAGCAGCGTCCCATCCGTGAAGTACGCACGGAGCAGGCGCTCCTTCGCCGCGTCCTGAAGTCCGTGCTCGTGCGCGAAGTGCAGCAGTCGGTGCGCATCGAAGGTGTTGGTGGGCTTGACGCAATCGAACCGTAGATCGAGGCCGTCCTCCCGGGCCGTCTGCGCCATGCTGCGGATTCGTTCTTCGGCTTGCGCGACCCCGGTGCCATACTTGGTGGCCAGGCGCTCAGCGTAGGAAAGCGGCGCAGCGGGCCTGCGGGGTGCGTTCGGATCGAGCTCGAACGAATGCCACACGACGCTCACGGCGTCGCGCCGCGGAAACGCCGCCAGCGCGCTCTCGAAGCGGCGCTTACCCACGTAACACCATGGGCAGGCGATGTCTGACCAGATATCGACGCTGAGGGCGCTCATGGGGACAACGTAAGGCGCGCTTTTGAAACCGCCAGGCCGGCTTCTTGGGGCGGGGGCTCGAGCGAGCGGCGGGTCAGCCCCACACGTCACGCGGGGGTGCTAGACCAACGACCATGGCCGCACCTGCTCCCGGACCCGCACCCGCCCCGCCTGCGGACCCAGCATCGGAGACGCAAGCCAAGCCCGGGCTTAAAGGGAGGCTCCAGGGCTTGCTCGTCGAGTACGGCCAGCTCGCGCTCTGGGTGTACTTCGGCATCTTTGCCATCGTCCTGGTGGGGTTTGCCCTCGCAATCCAGTTCGGCGCCGACGTCGACACTGCCGCCGGTGTAGCGGGGACCTGGGGTGCAGCCTACGTGGCCACGAAGCTCACGCAGCCCCTGCGCATCGCGGCCACGTTCGCGCTGACGCCGATCATCGGCATGGCACGCAAGAAAAAGCTGTCGGCGGCGGCGCAGGACGACACCAAGGTTCCGTAGCCAAGCCCGAAGCGGTGACGCGGTTGGCGTGAGCGAAAAACCCACCCGCCCGCGCGAGGAGCGCGGGCTTGCGGTGCGAACGATTCGAAGCATGGTGGGGTGATGGCTGCCCACGACAATCCGCCACCTGACGCCGCCGTCTACGCTTGCAAGTGCGAGGCGTGCGTCCGGGATGGGCTTCACGAGCCGGACTGCGCCGTCCATCGCCGCCCGGGCTCTTCCGAGTGCGACTGCGGCCGCAAAGAGCAGTCGGAAAGCGCAGGATGAAGCGACGTGCTCGCCCCCGCGCGGACGCGCTCAGCGCACCGTATCCGGGGGCGCGAGCACGTCGAACCGGCGCACCCACTGCAAGACTTGCTCGCGCTGCTTGCCCAGATCTTCCGTCGCGATCAACCGATAGGCGGCCATTGGCTTGACAAGCTCTGACAGCGGGTGATCGCTGGCATGGCTGACCAGCAGGGCCTGGGCATCCGACAGATGCTTCTGCGCAGTGCCGAAGTTGCGTTCGTCGAGCGAAAGCAGCGCAAGGTGAAGCTGACGCCGCGCCTCCAGGTGCTTGACCCGTCGCTGCTGGGCAAGCAGGCTCCGCTCGGTCTCCGCGCCTTTTTCGATGGCAGCCGTGGTGCGCTGTTCCGCGGCATCGATACTGGACGAGGTTTGCAGGCGACCCACACCGTAGGCCGCGGCCAAGGCAACAATGGCGACGCCCGCCCAGATCAGGGGCCGACGCCAGCGTGGCGGGTTTGCGAGCGAAACCGGCTTCGTGACTTGGGGGCTAACCTCGACCATCGTCGACTTCTGTCTGGACTCCGCTTCGGAAGCAAGGGAGCCGTGGCGAATCCGGCTCTCTAGCTGCGACAAGCTGCGGATTAATTCGCCTTCACGGCTGCTGACCCACTGGCAGCGACTCCTCTGGGTCGAACATCAACTCGACGCGAGCGCCGTTAGGGTCTACCACGAATAGCTGAAGCACGCGCGAGCCAGGCTGGCGTTTCAGCTCGTAGGAGACGCGCTCACGCTCCAACCGCGCAGCGACGCTCGTCAGGTCCGTGGCGCTGAACGCCATGTGGTCGAGCGCGCCGCGCGCGTCCACCGGCGGCGCGTCGCCGGCGATGACATGCAGGACCGCGTGCTCGCCGGCGTAGAGCCAGGCACCTGCAAAGGGAAGCGGCGGGCGAGGTCCAGGTCGGAGCCCTAGCAGCTCCACGTAGAACCGAAGCGTGCGCGACAGGTCGGCGGTGAGCACCGTGAAGTGGTTCATGCCCGTGATCGCCATGGTGCCCGAGGATACCTCGGACCAACGCGCGCTGGCTGCGGTCTCACCGGCGCAGTCGGGGTCGCCTCCGGGTTCCACCAAGGCTTGAATGACGCGCGCGTGAGCGCTATAAAAACGTTTTAGCGGCAGCCGCTGTCGCTCAGCAAACTGGAGCGGACCCTTATGCAGCAGATCATCATGTGCCCGGTGAAGCGCCTCGCGTGTGCCGCTCTTGTGGGCTTGGCCCTCGGTGCTTGCAACTCGGAGAGCAACAACGACGATAACGACAGCGGGGCATCCGGAGCGGGGGCGACCGCGGGCAGCGGTGGCGTTCCCGGCGGGGGTGGCAATGGCGGGCAGGTCGCGCTCATCGACCACCCGGCAGACGATCCGAACATCGCGTACACCGGTCGCATCGATTTCCGGAACCCGAAGCAGCCGCGCTACGCCGCTCCCGGCGTGTACGTGCAAGCGCGCTTTCGCGGCAGCGCGCTCACCGTGAAAATCCAGGGCTACAACGAGAGCGGTAGACCCAACTACCTGGACGTCCTGGTCGACGACAACGAGCCGATGAAGATCAAGCTCGACCTGGCAACCACGGACTACCCGTACACTTTGCCGCTGACGCCCGGGGAGCACACGGTGACGCTCGTCAAGCGCACCGAAGCGTCCGTGGGTTATCTCGATTTCCTGGGCTTCAGTGTCGACGGCCCGCTCTTGCCTCCCCCGCCCAGACCAGAGCGTCGCATCGAGATCATCGGTGACTCGATCAGCGCCGGCTCGGGTCTCGGGGCGGCCAATGGCTCGGCTCAGTGTATGGAGTCCTATGGAGAGCCGTGGTCCAACGGCTATGAATCTTACGGGGCCGTGGCTGCGCGCGCGTTGGACGCGGAGTACCACATCACGGCAGTGTCCGGCATGGGACTCATCCAGAACTACAGTCAGCAGTGGGACCCCCGTCCGATGCCGGAGGTGTACGACACGCTCTTCTTCGAACAGAAGATGTCGCCGCTGTGGGACACGGCGCAGTTCGAGCCCCACGCCGTCGTGCTCATGCTCGGTACCAACGACTTTTCGCCAGGGGACGGCAAGCCGGGCCGCGTGGAGCTCGACCCCGAGATGTACGCGCAAGAGTACATCTCTTTTGTCGACACCCTGCGTACCTACTATCCCGAAGCGCACTACTTCGCGCTCTCCAGCCCGATGCTCGGAGACGGTTACCCGGACGCGAGCAAGACGTACGCCACGGACCTGAAAACCGCGCTGGACGCGGTCGAAGCGCACTATGCCGAGCTCGAAGACACCAAGTTCCACAAGGTGTTCGTCACGAAGCTCTCGGGCAGGGGGTGCGGCACCCATCCGAACGCGGCGCAGCACGCACAGCTAGCCGGCGAGCTGGAGCAAGCGCTGCGCACTGCGCTCGACTGGTGAGCGTGCGGGGGCGGTCCGCGTCGGCGACGCGCGGCCGCCCTCCGAAGGCTTCCAGCGCGTCCGACCGCCGGGGGCGCTGCGTCTCAGTAGCTGACGCTATCGACCAGCAACACCGCAGGACTCGCCGTCGTGGTGGTTGCGCTGGTGTCGAACTGGATGCCGATCTCACGAATGTCGGCCGCGTTGAAGACGTTCGCCGGGTTGCTCACGTCGGTGTAACCCGGTGTGGCCAGCACGAATTGAATGGTGATCCAGGTGCCCTGCGCCGTCAGGTTGGTAAACGTGCCGCTGGCATAAACGAAGCCCATGCCGGACTTCACGTAGAGCTTGGCGCCACCCGGGTTGGTCATCAGGTCGAGCGCGGTGCCAAGCCCCGACAGGATCTGCACCTTGGCCGTCAGTGTCTTGCCCGTGAGATCGACCGGAGTCGCCAGGCTGACCCCCACCCCCACATACTGGCTTGCGGCTGCGTAGGGTGCCGAGACCTGCAGTGCCCCAGGCGTGGGGCTTCCCTGGGCGGGCGCGTGCGCCACCATCACCATCAGTGGGTCGATGAGCGGAACCATCGGCGCCGACGATGTGTACTGCGTCTTCCAGGTCTCGAGGTCGGTATCGAACGTGTAGCTCTTGGTGAACACCGCGGGCGCTCCGGAGCTGCCGCCCGAGCCTGCGCTCGGCGTACCGCCTGCCCCCGACGAGCCGCCGCTGGTTGCAGTGCCACCTATGGCGGAGGAGCCGCCCATCGCACCCGGCGTGCCGCCGCTCGTGGCGGGTGTGCCGCCATTGCCGGTGCCGCCGTTGCCGGTGCTCGGCGTGCCGCCAGTGCTGGTGCTCGGTGTGCCGCCATTGCTGGTGCTTGGCGTGCCGCCACTGCTGGTGCTTGGGGTCCCGCCGGTGGCGCTCATGCTGCCGCCGGCCGCCGCCCCGTCAGGGTCGTCCGTCGCGCTGCAAGCTTGCAGCAGTGCCAGGCACCCGATCGCTACGTAGCCAATGGAATCTCGCATGGCGGACCTCCTTGTGCGGCCCCAGCCGCAAGCCAAACTCGCGTGGAGCCTACTAACTAAAACGCTATAGTCAACATGAAGGAAGGCGCGCCTACGAGCGCGGGGGCGAGGCTCCGGAGCGGACGCCTCGCTGCCCCGAGCTGCGAATCAATCTGCTCGGACGTTGTCGATCTGGAAGGTGCCGTCTTTGAGGTACACCCAGACCCCCCGCACTTGCGTCATGTCCAGCGTCACGCCCTGCGGACATTCGATTCCCGAGATGGCGGCTCGAACGGTCCGGGTCGAATTCGCGTTGGTCCACGCCCAGAGGCCGCCCTGGCACCAAGCGTTCGCCGCGCCCACCTGGATCGCGAACTCGCCCGAGGTGCCCGTGGCCCCCGTCTTGAGGTCGAACTTCAAGGCGGAGTAAGCACTCAGATCTACCGGCTGGGCTAGCGCACGACCGAACCAGTCTCCGTCGGTCGGAGTGACCACCTCCAGGCCCGACTCACCCTCCGTGGCGAACAGCGAC
>DASQDA010000470.1:0-5812 GCA_035634435.1 Polyangiaceae bacterium | reverse complement strand
AGTCGGGCGACGCTCGGACGCAGGCCCGACTGGTACAGCAAGCGCAGCGCCTGCATGCCCTCTTGCATGCTGTCGAACGCGAACGCAGAGAAGGCGCGCGCAGCCGGCGCCGGGTGCAGCCGCAGGCCCACGCGGGTGATGATGCCCAACGTCCCTTCGCTGCCGATCAAGAGCGGTACGAGGTCAGGACCCTGGGCGCGCCGCTGAGCGCGCAGCACCTCCCCGCGCCCCAGCACGGCTTCCACGAAGGTGACCATGTCCTCGATTTTTCCGTAGCGTCCCGAGCATTGGCCCGCGCCGCGCGCAGCAGCCCAGCCGCCCACGGTCGAGCAGAGAATGCTGGAAGGATAGTGGCCGGTCGTGTAGCCCGCCTCGAGCAGCGCTTCCTCGAGCGTGATGCCGAGGACGCCAGCGCCGGAGTCGAGCTCGGGTCCATGACCGATGCTGAAGGACGCGAACCGCTTCACGTCGACCACGATCGAGCCCCGCACCGCCTCGATGGCTCCGCACACGCCGCTGCCGGCACCAAACGGCACCAGCGCGATTCCCTGCCGTCTCGCAAAACCTACCAGCGCCGACACGTGCTCCACCGACTCTGGCCACACCACCGCCGCCGGTCGCTCGGCGATCGGCTCGCGGGCTTGCAGCTCGATGAGGCGCCGCGGCCACAGATCGCGCGCGTACGCAGCCAGGTCCGGAGCCAGCGAGCTAACCCTCGCTCCAGGCACCACTTCACGAAGGGCCGCGTCGAGCTGCACGTCCCTAACCTACACCGCCCAGCCTGGTTGCACAGCTGCCCAGCTTACCGGCTGGCGCGCGCGGCTACGGCTCAGCCGAGAACCCGCTTGCTCTGCTCACCTTCACCTGTTGTACCCTCGCGGCGTGCAGCCGACGCTTAGCCCTTCATCCTCGTTGCCGCGGCCCAGGTTCAGCTTGCCCTTGCTGCTGCTCCTGGCACTAGCTGGCTGTGGCTCTGCCACCCCCGAGGCGCGCGAGCCGGAAAGCGGCGAGTCGGCCTCGCAGGACGGCGCGGGCGAGGCGGACACGGACGAAGCAGGCGAGGCCGCTGGGAGCTCGGAGAGTGCTGCCGAGACACAGGCGCCGAAGAGCGATTGTGGCGATGGCAGCTGCTTCAGCTGCGGCAGCGGCGTGTGCCCGAGCGGCTGGTACTGCGACGAAGGTGTCAAAGGGGGTCCCGCCTGCAGCTGGCTGCCGGATTGTGCCTCGAAGCCAGGGTGCGCCTGCATCAGCAAGGTGCTGGGCAAGAGCTGCGACTGCCAGGGCGACGCCTCCGGGCCTCACGTCCGCTGTGAATAGCGCTTCCGCATCGCACACACCTCCAATTTAGTGAGCAACTCGGGCCCGCAGGAGCCGACGGGGGGCTGGGCAGCAGATTGCCCGCCTTACCCGGAGGAGAGCCCATGCGGTCATATCGAGACGAGCTCCTGAGTGTCACCGAGCAGCTAGCAACCCAGAGCGCCGAGCTAGAAGCCCTGAATCGCACGTTGCAGGAGCTGCAAGCCGAGGGGCGCGTTTCGCTGCCGAGCCGTGTGCTCGCCGACCTCGAGCAGGTGTTCGACGGCGCTGGCGCGGCGCCCGTGCGCAGCACCGCGGCCATTCCGTGTGGGCTCAGAGTCTGACGCGCCAACACTCCCTTTAAACCCAAACGCGGGAATTCAAATGAGCAATACCATCAGCCCGGTAGCCAGCAGCGGCCTTCTTGGCGGCGCCAACTTCGACCCGAACACTCTCACGCCTGATTCGTTGATGTTCTACCTGTCCACGCGCATGGGCGGGCTGGACGGGCAAATCGAGAGCATCTTCGAGAAGCAGCAGCACTCCGAGAAGGTGCGCTCCGCCTTGAACGAGCTGCAGCGACTGGTCAACATGCTGGATGAGCACACGGAAGGGGCCAACTTCCCGGCAGCAGAACCGGGCGAGCTAGATTTCGCAGCACGCCTCGCTCAACAGCTAGATCTCATCACGGAGCTCGATCCCGACCTGGGTACCAAGGTGAGAGCGGATCTGTTATCGGATGGCCAGATCCTCGGAGTAGCCGGCGACAAAAACGACGTCGGCGACGCACACTACAAGGGCAGCGAGGTCGCGAGCACGACGGAGTACCTGAAGAACGTCGGTAGTGATCTGGATAACACCGCGCAAATGAACATGATCCATTTGCAGTCGTTGATGTCCTCGCGGCAAACGGCCGTCCAGCTCTGCACGAACCTGATCGCCTCCTGTGCCGATACCCAAAAGGCCATCGTCGCAAACTACAGGTGAGCCATGGACGTGGAAGCATTCCTCGCGACACAGAGCACCAGACTGTCACCGACGTTGCTCATCGAACGCTGCTATGCCACCGCCTTTGCCGCGCTGACGGGCGACGACAACTTGCTGGCGGAGCGGCTTTTCGGCTACCTGGTACTGCTGGCGCCGCGCGACTCGCGGGCGTGGGTAGGACTCGGCACGTCTAAGGAGCGGCTCGGCGAGGTGCGCGCGGCAGCCGGCGTGTATGGCGTCGGAGCGGCGCTTTCGAGCGAGCCCTGTTACTGTTGGGTGGCCCGCGCGCGGGCTCTCATGCGCAGCGGACGCGTGCTGGAGGCAGAGCAGGCCTTCGACGCCGCGGAAAGCTCTTGTGGTGAGGCTGACCTGTCCGCTTGGGTGGCGGCACAACGGAGAGCAACATGACTCAGGTTAGCGCTGCACGAGCACCAGCTGCCGTTCAGCCAGGAGCGCTCACAGCGACACCGGCGCCGACACTGCCGCTTGGTTTGCCGGAGCCAACGCTGCCCCCGCTGGCGGCCCAGGACGCACTCGTGCTGTTGCTGGTCAGCGCCCAGAAGATGGCCGAGTCGTCGATGGAGCTCACACAGAATCGGCTCGATCAGACCCGTGAGGCGCTGCGCGCGCAGACCGACGAATTGCTGGAGCAGATCCGCAAACAGCTGGAGGCTCTGGAAAAAGAAAAGGACGGCGGCGGTCTGTTTGGCAGCATCTTGAAGGTGGTCTGCAAGGCGTTCGGCGCCCTCGCGGAGGGCCTCTACGACGCTGCCAAACTGCAGGTCGACCTGGTAGCGACCACCGTCAAAGACTTCGGCAACATGGCAGCGCTGCTGAAGACGTTGGAGAGCGGGGCCCAGTCACTCGTGGAAACGGGCAAGGTCGGAAACGGCATCGCCGGCTTCAGCGAAGGCGTGACCCGCTTTGGCTGCGATTGCGCCGTGTTCGTGGCCAAGCTCCACGGCGAGCTCGCCAAGGCGGCCGTCACCGGCGAGCTGGAGCTGAAGGACGACCTCATCAGCTTGGCCCAGAGTTACAAGGCGAACATCGGCGACAATCCCGAGTTCTGGGAGGCCATGAGCCTTGCGGCTAAGGGGGCAGCCGTGGTGATGGCCGTCGGCAGCGGGGGCACTCTGGCGATCGCCTCCGTGGCACTGCTCGTGATCATCGAGGCCGACGCGCGCACCAACTTCATCGAGGCTGCGTTCGGAGAGACTGCGGCGCCCTACATCCGCGGCGGCCTGCAGCTCACCGCCTTGGTAGCCACGATGTATCAACCAGCGTCGGCAGCGTCCGCCTTCAACGTGCTCACGAGCACCGTCAACACGGCGAGCGCGGTCAACAGTGCCCTACTCGGCGTCGCCAACGCCGAGGAAGAGGCCGCGGGACTGGAGCGCGCCGCCAGCTTTCAGCAGCAGAGCAACTCCATCGCTCGCCTGCAACGCCTCATCGAGCAGCTCATCGGCACCTTGGGCGACGAAGCCGAGGACGAGCGCACGAGCGTGGAGCTCGGTCGCGGTCTTCTGAGCACACGGGCGGCCACCGAGCAGGCTGCTGTCTTCGCCTGAACGCGGCGGAAACCGCCATCTGACGGATCTTCGAAAAGGAGCAACCATGACCATCTCGCCGGCTTACTCAGTCCCCACAATCGATGCCTATTCTTCCTCCCTCTCCTGCGACGAGCTGGCGCTCGACTTCGGCGGCGATCGCCACGCTGGCATTGCGGCACTGATGCTGCTGTCGGCGAGCGAGACACGACACGCCGCACGAGCCACCCGCGCGAGCGCCGAAAACGCTCTTCGGGCCGCCGAGCAGCGCGAAATTGACGCCATTCACGGGCAAGCCGACGCCATTCGCGACGCGGGGTTCATGCGTGGGGTCTCGCAAGTCGGCGCGGCGGGCCTGGGCTTCGCCGCTGGTCCCACCCAGTCGGCGACAACCACGAACCTCTGCACGGGCGGCGCAGCCGCGCTCCGCGGAGCAGCGGAGATGATGAGTAGCTCGGTGGAAGCGTCAGGGAAACGTCACTCAGCAGCAGAGGTCGTCGCGCGAGGTGACGCCGGGCGCTGTGCTCGCAGTTTAGCTGACGTGAGTGACCTTCAGGAAGAAGCGCGGACAATGGCGAATCGCGCCATCGAGCTGCTACGCTCCATGCAGGGTACGCGGGCGGCGACCGACCAAGCCGCCCTGTTCATCCGAGCCTGAGCTTTGCTGAGCGGTCGCACCCAGCGCAACTGGAGCATCGGAGTAACGGTTCCATTGCGACTGGGTGCGCGCCGCGCGGAGCAGCGGCGCACTCCGCCTGGATCGTTTCCGCCACACGTGTTTTCGCCCGATTGCGAGCGAACGGCTTCCGGGCTCGGGAAAGGCATACCGTGATGCGATGAGGCCGAGGGCGCCCTTCTCGCTGGCGCCAGCGTCTCGAGTGAGCGTCTCAGTATGAGGTGCTCGCAAAACCCCGATGGCACTCGGCAGTCGCACTTGACGGCATGTTGGTGCTCGCTTACGCATGCGTTGAGGTTGGCAATCCGTGAACCTGCATAGCTGTCCGCCGGGGAGCGCTCGTTGAGCTCAGAGTCGTCGCTAAGTCTCGATCCAGGAACGGTCCTCGACGACCGCTTCGTGATCCGGCGGTCGCTCGGCAGCGGAGGCATGGCGGTGGTGGTCGAAGCCGAGCACTTCCTTCTGCGCCAGAAGGTGGCGATCAAGCTGCTGCGGCCGGAGTACTCGGCGAACCCCGACTTGATTATCCGGTTCGTGCGCGAAGCCCGCGCTGCGGCCTGCCTCCGCAGCGAGCACGTCGTCGCCGTGATGGACGTGAACTCCTTGCCTGCTGGCATCCCGTACATGGTCATGGAGTACCTGGACGGCGCCGATCTGGGGGCTCGCCTCGCGCAGCATGGGCCGTTACCCGTGGACGCTCTCGTGGAGTACTTGCTGCAAGCGCTAGCCGGGCTGGGCGAAGCGCACCACCACGGCATCGTTCACCGGGACTTGAAGCCTCAGAATCTTTTCCTCACACGCCGGGAGGATGGCTCTCCGCTCATCAAGGTTTTGGACTTCGGAATCTCCAAGCTCACAGGACCTGAATTTACGCTGCAGAATCTGACGGCCAACGTCGGATTCCTGGGCTCACCGTTCTACGTGTCACCCGAGCAGATTCGCGATCCCAGCCGCATCGACGCGCGAACAGACATCTGGTCGCTCGGCGTCGTGATGTACGAGCTGTTGACGGGCCGGGTTCCTTTCCCCCAGAAGACCGCCCCCGCTCTGATCACTGCCATCTGCTCCGGCGAGCCGGCGGCGCTCACCACCTTGCGACCAGGACTGCCTGTCGAGCTCTGCGCGATCATCGACCGCTGTCTGCAGAAACAGCCTGAGAAGCGTTTCGCAAACGTTCAAGACCTGGCTCGTGCGTTTGCGCCCCTGGTGCGACAGCTCTCCGGACAGATGTCACTCGACCGCGTGCTGGGCACACGTCGCCGCAGCGTCCAACCCTTGGCCGACGACGCTCGCTCGCCGTCGGGCC
>DASQDA010000469.1:0-23229 GCA_035634435.1 Polyangiaceae bacterium | reverse complement strand
GCGGCATCGAACGGGACCGGGATTTGCTCGATCCGATCGATGCTGGTCTGAATCTCTTCAGCGAGCTGCTGCGCGAGCTGTGGGTCACGCTCCGCCAAGAGCTCGTCCACGCCAGGGCCGTCCGTGCCGGCGTAGCGGCCGAGATAGACGTTCTGGATGCCCACCGCGTCCAGATACATGTCGCGGTGGGTGGTGTCGCTGAAGCACGAGTGCTCGTCCTCCTGGTCTTGATTGTCGTGCGCCGGCAGCATGCGCTCGCCGGACAGCTCCGCGCCGCTGAGGGCGCCCATGCCGGTCAGGATGCGCCCGAGGCCTTCCTGCGCGGGCAAGCGCACGAAATCCGCCGCATAGGTGTCGCCGTCGAGGCGCCAGGCATCCACCACCAAGCTCAGATCGTCGGTCAGCAGATCCGCGCTCAGGTTCAGATACTGCGCGCGTCGATCCTGATTGGCGTTCGTCCCTCCGCCGGTCGTCACGTAGTCGGTGAACGGCCGCGCTCCTGGCCCGTCCGGGTCCAGGTCCTGCCCCCACAGCAGAAACTCCACGGCGTGATACCCCGTCGCGATGTTCTTCTCACCGTTGCGTTCGTTCAGCTCCGCGAGAACTTGCTTGGTGAGCTGCGGAAAGCCGTCGGGGTCGTTGATGATGCCTTGGGCCGGCTCGTCCACGGTGTAGTCGATGTAGTTCTCGTCCAGCGGCCAGGCGTTGATGCGCCCCTCGGGACCCGTTTCCTCGTTGTCGATAGGGCCATCGTAGAAGCGAAATACCTCGGTTTGCAGGTACGGCTCGCGAGCAGCGATCCAGGCGGCCTTCGCGCTTGCCAGCGACTCTTCGCCGGGCTCCTCGATGAAGCGCTGGACGCTCTCGCGTAGCTCACTCGCCAAGTCTAGCGACTCGCTATAACCCTGATGCGCTATCTCTGCGTACCGCTGCAGCACCGGAGTTGCATTGACGCGGTCCGATGAGTCTTCGTCGCCGCAGGCAGCGAGAAGGGGTGATAAGCCGAAGAGAAGAATTGTGACGCGGCGGAGCATGGGATTTGGGATCCGGGAAGAAAGGAGCGCTCCGGAGATGTACTGATATTGAAAGTGATGTTCAAGTTCAAATTGAAACAAGAACAATATCGCGCACTTGGCCCGCGACGCTGGAGGCCCATCGCGCGGAGCCCCAAACCTTGGGGTTTACGCCGCGGGCAGTCGGATGCGAAAACAGGTGGGGAACTCGTCGGTCTCGATGACGTCGATGTGACCGCCGTGCGCCTCTACGGCCCGCTTACAAAAATACAGTCCGATTCCGGCGTTGCCGGCGCGTGGTCCGGAGCTCGAGCCGCGTGCGAACTTCTCGAAGATGCGTTCGCGATCGCCAACGGGGATGGATGGGCCGCTATTGGACACGGCAATCTCCAGCTGATCCCGCACCTCGGCACGTACGCAAACGCGCCCTGATAGCGGGGTGTAGCGCAACGAGTTGTCCAGAATGTTTTCCAGCACTCGCTGCAGCAGTCCGGGATCCGCATCGATGGAGACGGCCAGGTCGGGGCCATCCAGAAGGGCGATGTTCTTCTGCGCCGCCGCCCGCTGGAATTCCTTGGTGACGCCGCGCAGCATGGGTCCGATCGGAATGCGGTGGCGCTCGATTGGAAACGTTCCGCGTTCCAGCTGGGAGACGGCGATCAGGTCGTTGATCATCAGGCGAAGTCGGCCCGAGCTGGCCAGCACGTCTTCCAGGGCGCGCGCGAGCGCGTTGTCTTCTTGCGCCAGCTGATCGTAGACCCACTCCGTATTGGCGACGATGCCGGTGAGGGGGCCCTTCAAGTCGTGGACGATGAACTCGGTGAGCTCTTGTTGCTCACGCTGTGAACGCTCCAGCGAGGTATTGCGCTCTGCCAGCGCGTCCCGGGAAGCTTGCAGCTCGTCGCGGCCTTCCTTCAACCGCAGCAGCGTCTTGGTGCGTGCGATGAGCAGCGCCGCGTCGAGCGGCTTCTCCAGAAAATCGTCCGCGCCGGCTTCCATCCCGCGCAATCGGTGCTCACGTTCGGAGTGGGCGGTGAGCAGGATCACGGGGGTATCACCGCGCGACGGATGGGAACGGATGCGTTTCAGCACGTCGAGCCCGCCGACCCCGGGCATCACCAGATCCAGCATGATGAGGTCCGGCGCGAATTCCTCGAAGGCGCGGATTGCTAGGTGGCCATTGCGCGCCGTGAGCACCTCGTGTCCCAGCGGCTCGAGGCAGGCTCGCAGAGCCACCAGGTTCATGGGCTCGTCATCCACCAGTAGTAAGCACATGCCTCGCTTCATGGGACTCGGGGCTTCGTGGTCGAGCTCATCTCCGGGCAAACGGGGCAAAGCCAATGAGTCGAACCATAGTTTGCTCGCCGGCAGCGAACAAGTGAGCCAACGTGCGGCTCTTGTCCTACCTCGCGCGGTGCGTCGTATCTCTCTGGAGGGTGGCGAGTTTCGCCGTATTGGCGCGGCTTCTGGCCTTGCGCGGGGCGCGCGCAGGTAGCGAGTGGTGCGAGACCAGCCTCGGGCGCCCGCGCGCCCAGGCGTCAGTAGCTCTTGGCGAACACGACCCGCTGCTTGCTCGGTTCGCCGCAGACGATGCACCGACCTTCCTCGACCAGCCGTTCGGCGGCCGAGCATTGATCGATACCATGTACCGGGATGCAGCGAATCGTCACCTTGAGAGTGCTCTTCAATGTTGCTTCACAGCTCGGCGAGCCGCACCAATGTGACAAGGCGAAGCCGCCGTGAATCTCCGGCTTGTCGCTGTTGCTGGGCGTGAAGAAGCGATCGAAGCTCGCGCGATCGTCGAGAGCGTGCGTGTGAGCGTCTCTGTAGGCTCGAGCGCGCGCGAGCAGGGCGTTTTGAACCTCTTCGAGCAACGCAGGGATGCGTTGCGGCAGCTCCGAGAACGGGATGGACTCCTTGTCGCGCGGAGAGCGGTCGCGGCGCGCGACCATTGCGCTGCCCGAGGCCACGTCGCGCGGGCCGATCTCGATGCGCAGGGGAATTCCTTTTTTGATCCACTCCCATTGCTTGTCGCCACCGCCCACGTCGCGCAGGTCGGATTCGACGAGCACGGGTCTATCGTCGTAGCGCGCCGCCGAAAGCCCCGTGTGTGCCTGCTTGACGGCTTCGAGCACCTGCGCGCGCGTGTCCTCGCCGCGAAAGACGGGCCAGATCACCACGTGCGCCGGGGCCAGACGCGGGGGCACTACCAGGCCATCGTCGTCAGCATGCGTCATGACGAGGCCGCCAACCAGGCGGGTGGAGACACCCCACGAGGTAGTGTACGCAAGCTGCTGCTGGCCTTCGGCGTCGAGGAAGCGAATGCCGCTCGCCTTCGCGAAATTCTGGCCGAGGAAGTGGGAAGTGCCTGCCTGGAGCGCTTTGCGGTCCTGCATCATGGCTTCGATGGCGAAGGTGTCCACGGCACCAGGGAAGCGCTCACTGGCCGTCTTCGGCCCCGCGATTACCGGCATTGCCAGGTACTGCTCCGCAAAGGTCGTGTAGACCTCCAGCATGCGCTGCGTCTCCTCGCGTGCCTCTTCGGCCGTAGCATGCGCCGTATGTCCCTCCTGCCACAAGAACTCGGTCGTGCGCAGGAACAGGCGCGTGCGCAGCTCCCAGCGCACGACGTTGGCCCACTGATTGATCAGCAGAGGCAGATCGCGATAGCTCGTCACCCACGGCGCAAACGACGCGCCGATGATGGTCTCCGAGGGCGGGCGAACGATGAGAGGCTCTTCGAGCTCCGCATCGGGGTCCGGAATCAGACCGCCCTCCTTGCCGGCGATCAGACGGTGGTGCGTGACCACCGCGCACTCTTTGGCGAAGCCTTCGACGTGCTCCGCTTCCTTCTCCAGGAACGACTTGGGGATGAACAGAGGAAAGTAAGCGTTCTTGTGACCCGTGGCCTTGAACATGCCATCGAGCACACGTTGAATGTTCTCCCAGATGGCATAGCCCCACGGTTTGATCACCATGCAGCCGCGCACCGGAGAGTTTTCGGCCAGCTCGGCAGCGCGGACGACCTGCTGGTACCATTCCGCGTAGTCTTCGGCGCGGGCGGGGGCGATAGCGGACTTTTGGGCGGTGTTTTTGGCCACGTCAGCTCCTGGGGCGCCCCGGTATACCCGTTTTGCCCTCAGGGACAAGCGCCGGCTCGACCCTGCATGCGTAGCTGGTTGAAGTTTCCGACAAGTATCGAGAAAAGCCGCCTGCGGGACAGCGGCTACGCCGCGGGCGAATCGTGCTAGGCAGCAAGGGGTGAGCTCCGTGCTGTCCGTACTATTGCTCGGGTTCGTGCTGGGCATGCGGCATGCGACGGACGCGGACCATGTCGTCGCGGTGAGCGCGATCGCGACGCGTGAGCGCTCGGTGCGCTCGGCGCTGCTCGTCGGCGTCTCCTGGGGGCTCGGCCACGCGGTGACGGTGCTCGTGGTGGGCGGAGCCATCGTCGTGCTCGGGATCGTGATACCGCCGCGCGTGGGCCTTGGTATGGAGCTTTCGGTGGCGTTCGTGCTGATTGCGCTCGGGCTGGTGAACGTGTGGGGTACGCTCAAGGAGATACGCCGCGTCGCGCATGCGCACATCGCGCCTGCGAGCGAGGAGCCAGTCCGCCCGCTGCCCTCCGGCCTGCTGCGTTCGGTCGGGGTTGGCGTCGTGCATGGGCTGGCGGGTTCGGCTGCGGTGGCGCTGCTCGTGCTCGCGTCCATCCGAGATGCGCGCCTCGCTGTCTTGTATCTGCTCGTCTTCGGCGCCGGCACCATCCTGGGGATGCTCGCCTTGACTTCCGCGCTGGCGTTACCCGTTGCCTTCGCAGCGGAGCGTTTCGGCAAAGTGCATCGAGCGCTCGCGAGCACCGCGGGCTTCGTCAGCATCGCGCTCGGGCTGGTGCTCGCTTACCGCATCGGCTTCGTCGATGGGCTGTTCACGAGCGCAGCTCCGGTGTGGTCGCCGCACTGAACGCGTTCGCGTCCGAGCGCGCCGCTCAGGGCGTGGATTGGGTCGTCTCGGCCACGAACGCCGCGCAGCGCGGACACAGGCAGGCCTTGCCCTCCAGCTCGCTCGGAACCCGTCGCAGCGCCTGCTCATCGATCGTCACGCTCGTGCACCAGCACGGCTCGTTCGAGCCCTGCTCGACTGCGCACACATTGAGCGCGTCGCACACAGGGCAGCGCTTCGGATCGAACGCAGATGAATCGCTCACCGCGCCGAGTATACACCGAAGTCTCACGGGGAGACGGGATGCGGCACTCCCATGTTGGGACTCACGAATCGTGAGCTTCGGATTCGCGACCCTCCTGAGGGGTGCCTTCGTCGTGCCCTCGCGTTCTTTTCAGTTGCGCGACGCAAAATTGCAACTCCAGGCGACGTTCGCGCGCCCACTTGACGGCGCAGCCCCTTCGCAACCTACGTTTTTTCCGGGTGCGTGGCGATGAGCGGGGCTGCGACATCGCGGCATGCGTGCGCGCCGCAGCTCACTAGTGTGGGCTGCAAATTGCCCAGAACCAACAGCCGAACAGCATCCGGCCGTGCATCACCGTGCGGGGTGATGTGCGAACTGAGCGGCTATGTAAGGGAACCTGCAAAAATAAAGGCTTGCGCCCCCTGCCACAGCGATCCAAATGAATGGTGATGCGTGTGTCTGGTGGCGTTGTGGTGAGCTTCGTGCTGCTCGTCGGTGCGGGCGGGTGCGCCGGAGAGATATCCGGAACGCCTCCTGCTGACGGCGGCGGGGACTCTGGCAATGGTGTTGGCAGCAGCAATGGCGCTGGGAGCACCAACGGAACGGGTGGCAACGGCCGCGGCGGAGCTTCAGGAAACGCCGGCTCCCCGTCTGGGGGCGCGACGACCGCGCCGCCCGTCCCGCTGCCCCAGGGCGTAGGCGCGGCCGAGCTCATTCCCGCTCGCATTCGCCGCCTGACCAATGCGGAATACGACGCTACAGTGCGCGTGCTCACCGGTACTCAGGTGGCGCCGGCACAGAACTTCGCGCCCGATCTGCGCCAGAGTGACTTCACTTTTAACGACGCTCAGGACGTCGGTCCGGTGCTCGCGAAGCAGCTCTCGGCGGCGGCGGCGACATTGGCCGCGGAAGTCAAAGCCAACGCGCAGAATCGGGCTCCGTGCCACAACCCGGCGCAGGCCAAGACGTGCGCGCAGAGCTTCATCGAGAAATTTGGCGCGCAGACCTATCGGCGGCCTCTGAGCGCCGAGGAGAAAGCAGCGCTACTCACGGTTTACGATACCGGCGCCGAAGGAGCCACCTACGCCGACGGCATCGAGCTGGTGGTGAACGCGTTGCTGCAATCGGCCGGCTTTCTGTACCTGACGGAGATCGGCGACAAGCCCCCGGGCACTGCGACCATTGGACTGACACCGCACGAGCTTGCCAGCTCGCTCTCATACCTCCTGTTGGGCTCGCCTCCGGATCAGCAGCTGATCGACGCCGCAGTGGCGGGCAAGCTCGATACGCCCGAGGGACGTGCCACGGAGATGCAGCGTCTGATCGGGACGCCGGTCACCAAGGAAAAGGCGGGCCGCCTCGTGGGGGTGTTGCGCGAGTGGCTCGGTATCGACCGCATTGGGCAAACGGCCAAAGATGCGGGCGTTTACACGAAGTATCAAGACTACAAAGCCGCTTTCGAGCGCGAGAGCAACGACTTTCTATCCGCCGTGCTGACGCAGCCGACAGGCACTGTCGGTGAGTTGCTGGGCGCAGATTGGACTCAGGCCGACGGAACCCTTGGAGCTTTCTATGGAGGCACGGGTCAGGGTCGTGTCACGTTGCCCAAACGTCGCGGCGTGTTGAATCAAGGAGCGTTCCTCTCTGTGTATGCACATGCGAGCGAGAGCGGGCCGGTCCTGCGCGGTGTCGCGATCGCTCGCCGCATTGCTTGTCTAAACGTCCCGTCCCCAACCACTTTGAACATCAACGTGGTCCCTCCGGCTCCAGACCCCAGCAAGACGACGCGAGAGCGTTTCAGCGTGCACGCCGCTGATGCGGCCTGTGCGGGCTGCCATGCCAACATCGATCCGTTCGGCTTCTCCTTCGAGCAGTATGACGGCATGGGCGCCTTCCGCAGCAAAGAGGGCAACAACGACGTAAACAGCGCCACGACCGTCGCGGTGGGCGCTGACTTCGATGGCACCTACGCGAACAGTGATGAGCTCGCCGTCGCGCTCTCGAAGAGCGCCTCGGTGCGCGAGTGTTTTGCCAAGCACATGTTCCGCGCTGCCGCGGCGCGCAGCGACGCAACCGTCAAAGCCAGCGAAGATGCGTTCATGAAGGCCTGGCACGCGCTACCCGCAGCCGAGCAGGGAAACATTTTGCAAACCGTGATGACCTTCGTGAAAAGTCCCTTGTTCCAGTATCGGAGGGCGGAATGAGCCGCGAATCGAGCCGGCGTACGTTCCTGCGCTGCGTGGGCGCAAGCTTCGCCACGTTGCCGTTCTTTGGGCTGCTGGAGAACTCGTTCGCTCAGTCCATGGGCGACGCTCTGCCCTTGAAGCTCGTGGGCATGTATCACCCCCACGGCGTTGCGGCCGAGCTGTGGGCCATGCAGGCAGGGGACACGGAGACCAACTTCAACATCGCGTACGAGAACTGTTCCCTGCAGCCGTTCGACGACGCGGCCACCTTCGGCAAGAGCTACAAAGACAAGATCCTGGTCATCGAAGGCATCGACCACCTGTCGAATGCCAACGGCCACGACTCGGCCGGCACCATACTAACCGGCAGCCGTATCGACGGCGGCACGAAGCCGCTGAACAGCTCACTCGACCAGTTCCTGGCGGTCGAAAAGGGCCTGGGAGCGGACACACGCATCACGAGCGTCGCGCTGGCGGTGGGCACGAAAGAGCTCAAGGCGGGTGAAGGCCTCTCGTTTGGCCCTGGTGGGCAACCCATCTCCAAGATCATCGATCCCGTCGAGGCGTTCGATTTGCTGTTCGCCGGCCTCGCGGTCAGCGGCGCAGATCCGGCGGCGGCAGCGGCGGCGGCGCGGCAACGCAAGCTGGGCAAGAGCGTGGTCGACTTCGTGCGCGGCGACGTGAATCGCCTGCGTTCGCGGCTCGGTCCGCTCGAGCAACGGAAGCTCGATCAGCATCTCACTTCTTTGCGTGAGATCGAAAAGCAGTTCGACGGGGCCGTCGGCGGCGGCGGCGCCGGCTGCACCGTGCCGGGGCGGCCCGACGCGTCGAAGTTCCCCAAGCTGCAGCGTTACAATGGCGGCGAGCCCTACTTCGATGCCATTACCGAAGCGCACATCGGGCTCATCGCTCAGGCACTGGCCTGTGACGTCACGCGCTTTGCGACGCTGTTCTTGAACGACCTGTCGTACAAGGACAACCCATTGGGCCTGCCCGAGGACAACCACGGCGCCATCGCGCACACCTATTCGGCCTCGCCGATTGGCAATAACGGCATCCCCGCCCAGGCAGGCACTCCGGCAAGCTGGGCGCTGCTCGGCAAGTTCAACCGCTACAGCTATCAAAAGGTCGCCCGCTTGATGCAGAAGCTCGACGAGCTCGGTGTGCTCGATAGCACCCTGATCTATGCGTCCAGCGACATGGGCAATCCGGCAGCGCACAGCACGCGGAACGTGCCGACCGTGCTGGCGGGCGGGCTCAACGGTAAGTTCAAGATGGGTCGCCGCCTGCGCATGGTTCCGGATTGTCCGACGACCTCGCCGTGGTGCAGCGAGAAGGACGCCAACTTCACGGGCGTGAGCAACAACAAGATCCTCGTTTCGATCGCTCAGGCCTTTGGCGTCTCGGTTGAGACCTATGGCACTCAACCGGATCCGAAGCTGACGACCGGCACTCTGACGGGTCTCACCGGCTGAGCGGGCGAGCGGCGCCGACAGCGGGCCGAGAGCAGCGCGAAGAGTGACTCGCGGCGCCGGTAGCGCTACGCTGGGGCCGTGGCCACATCGACGCTCCTGTCAGCTCACGGCGCAGCATGGCTTCTCGGTGCTGTGGTTCTGTCCTCCGTTGCATGCAGTCCAGCGTCCTCCGAGGCGCCGCTCCGTTCGCCTACCCGCGACTACCCTCCCGCACCCACCACGACAGCGGATGGCGAGACCCTGGGCGCCGATGGGGTGGAGCCCGCCGATCGGCTGGGTGAGGGCCCAAGCGCGGGAACCGACAGCAGCCTGGCCCCGGGCTGGAAGGCCGAGGACGGGAAGCTAACCCACGATCCAAAAGAGCGCGTCGGCGGCGCCGTGGACACCACTCCTGAGCGGGCCCCAGCCACGCCGGTAACTCCGCGCTAGTGTGCTGAATCCAAGTTTCAGCACACCAGAACAGGAACGTTCCATGAGCGCACGACGCCCAAGCCCAGGAATTCGTGGGGTCTCGCCCCGTCGGGACCCCCACGAATTTCCTGGGCGTGTCACGGACTCAGGACACTAGGTAGCGGTCGAGCGCACCGACACCCACAGTGCCGACGCGAACGCGCAGCTGCTCTGCCCGGCAGCACGCGGCGAGTGATACGCTATCTAAAGTGCTGCGTCCGCGCCCGTCCACGCTTCTTTCCTGGTCGCTGTTGCTTGGCGCGGTAGCCTGCTCGGTGTTTCCCGATCAAGCCGTTCTTCCCGGCGATGGGAGTGGCGGCGGTATTGGCAGCGGCGGCGTGGGTACCGGCGGGTTCGGCAGCGGCGGCGCCGCTGCGGGCATGGCGAGTGGCGGCGCAGCCGGAAGCGGCGGCTCCCCACAGGCTGCAGGGGCTGACGCTGGCACTGCTGGCGAGGCGGGTGCACCGCGCGGCGGTGGCGACAGCGGCGGTGCGGATGGCGGGGCAACGGACGGCGGCATGGCGAACGGTGGCAGCGCCGCAAGCGGCGGCAGCACCACAGGGGGCACCAACAGCTCAGGCTCCGGGGGCACTGGAGGCACCCTTCCGTGCGCGAATCCCACGCGCGTGGAGCTCGCGGCAGTGGGCGACGCGCACATCGCGCTCCTCAGCGGCTGCAATAGCGGCAACTTCCGCGGCGAAGCCTACCTGCGCGTCGCTAGCCCGCCCAACGAGGAACACGCGTTGCTCGCCTTCGATCTCAGCGCCATTGCTCCCGCCTCGGTGGTCGTCAGCGCACGCTTGCGCCTCACTCTCGCCACCGACAACGCGCTGGCGCGGCAGGTCGCTGCCCACGCGGTAAGTCGTGCCTGGCGCGAAGACAAGGTGACCTGGGCCGATGCCACACCGTCTACCGAATGGACGACGCCGGGCGGTGATGTGGCGCGGGTAGCGACAACGCGGGTCACGGTGCCGGTAGCCACTGCGGGGAGGCTCGTGGAGTGGGACGTTGCCTCCGACGTGCAGGCGGACGTCGACCTAGGCGCGGCCGGATTTGGCTGGCTTTTGCGGCACCAGGCCGGAGCCGCAGGCGCACTGGCTTTCGCATCCCGCGAAGCCGTCCAGAGCGCATGGCGGCCACATTTGTTGGTCCTGAGTTGCCCCTGAGCGCACCGTTCTGGCAGCGTGAGGCGTGATACCTTGAGTGCGATGGTCGAGCCTGGGTCGAGCTGGAAGCAGCGGCGCGTCGGCGAACGCCTCGGCCGCTACGTGCTCGGCCGATGTATCGGCGCCGGCGGCGCGGCCGCCGTGTACATGGCGCGCCTCGATGGGCCGCGTGGCTTCGAACGGCTGCTGGCCCTGAAGCTCGTCCACGAGCACCTGCTCGAGGATAAGGACTTCGTCACGATGTTCTTGGACGAAGCCAACCTGTCCGTGCGCCTGTCGCACCCGAACATCGTTCACACGTACGAGCTGGCCCATCAGGACGATCGGTTGTTCATCGCCATGGAGTTTCTGCATGGCAAGCCGTTATCTGCCGTGTATCGACGTGCCTTCGAGCAAGGCGCGCCACTCGACTATGCTCTGGTCGCGTGGATCGGCGCACGCGCCGCCGAGGCGCTTCATTCCGCGCATGAGCTCAGCGACGAATCGGGCGCGCGCTTGAAGGTGGTTCACCGCGATGTCAGCCCCGACAACTTGTTTTTGACCTACGACGGTCAGGTCAAAGTGCTCGACTTCGGCATCGCGCGCGCCGAGGGGCGGCTGGCTCACACGGATCTGGGTCGTATCAAGGGTAAGTTTCGCTACATGGCGCCCGAGTACGCGCTGGGGCAACACTTCGACCATACGCTCGACCTCTTCGCGCTCGGCGCCACCCTCTATGAAGCGGCGCTAGGCCTGGCCGCTTTCAGCGGCGCCGACGAGACCGAGATGCTCGAGCGCCTCGTGCTGGGCGAGTTCGCCGATCCGCGCAGGGTACGCCCCGACTTTCCTGCAGACCTCGAGAGCGTCATCCGGCGCGCGCTCGACGGTGAATCCACGCGCCGCTTTGCGAGTGGCGCTCAGATGGCCTCCGAGCTCGACGCTTTGGCAGGGCTGACGGCGGGCCATGCGCGCGAGCGGATCGAGGCCACTTTGCGCGCCTTGTTCCCGCAGGAGATCAACCAGGAGCTGACGCACATCGCCGAGCTCCGCGCGCTCAAGCCGCGGCTGCCCGACGAAGAGCTCACACCACTGCAGCATCACCTGTCGGTGCGCCCTGGCCCCCGTCGACGCGCCGGCAGGTGGGGTGTGGCTCTGGTGCTGGCTGCGGCCACGGCGGTCCTCTTGCTGATCGCCAACAGGGTAGGCGAGCGCGCGGCGGACCCGCAGGACGCAGCGCAGGCAGCGAGCTCCGGGTCGCAGGCGTAGCAGCTTGGAAGTACGAAGCCCGAGGCAGCCGCGGCTCTCCCAGGCCAAGTGAGCATCGAGCTTTCATTGCAGCCTCGCGACACGGCAGCGGAGATCCGCGTAGCGGGCGAGCACGTTACGGGTCGTCCCGCGCGAGCGAGCCTGCCCCGCGGGACGTCGCCGGTCGCGATCGAGGTCTTCGGGCCTGGGCTGCGCCCGGTCCGGATGGAGGTGATACCGGACCGGGACAGGTCACTGATGATCCCGATGATTGCGCTGCCCACTGCTGCTGTCTCCAGCGGCCGTCCGCCGCAGACGACGTCGGCGCGCAAAACGCCGCCCAGCGCCCCACAGGTTTCCGTTCCGGCGATTCCTTCGGCCCAGGCCACGCCGCCGCCAGCGGATTCGGACGTGATTCGCGCGAACCCCTTTGCGCCATGAAGCGTAAGACGCGATATCAGGTCACTCGAGCGGCGCCCGCCCTGCTACTGCTGCTGCTGACGTGCACGGTCCCCCGCGAGGCGCGCGCGCAGGTGCAAGCCTGCGAGGCTGCGGATGCGGTATGCGGGCGCGAGGCGTTCGCGCACGGCACGGCGAGCTTCGACCGCGGGGAGTACGTACGCGCGGAAGAATGGTTCATGGCCGCTGCGGCAGCCGAAGCGCACCCCGTCGTTCTCTACAACCTGGCCGTGGCTCGGGCCCGTTCCGGGAAGGTCGTTGCAGCTTGCGCGCTCTTCGACGACATCCTCGCCGATCCGAGGACGGACGAGGCGCTGCGCAAGCGTGTCGAGCGCGAGCGGACCCTGGCCTCGGCGAAGATTGCGCGCGTCAGCATCGACCTCGCGGAGCCAACGAGCTCGCGCGTCGTGGTCGACGGCGCCCCGGTGAATGCCATCGGCTCGGAGCTCTTGCTGGATCCCGGGCTACACCGCTTCCGGGTTTTCACGCGTGAGCTGCCCGTGTACGAGCAGGACGTGGAGCTGAGCGCTGGTGAGCGATTGCGGCTCCGAGTCACCAGCGGGACACGCGCCATGGACGTGGTGGTCGTACCCACGACCGAGACGCCGGCGGAGGCGCCCCCCGCGGAACCCCGCGTGACCACCGGGGTTCGGCCCATCTGGTTCGTCACGTCCACGGCGCTCACGGCTCTGCTCGCTTCGGCGACGGTCTGGAGCGCACTCGACGTGCAGAGCGCCCACTCGCGCTATCAGGCGGATTTGCCGCGGCTCACTCAAGCGCAGGCTGACACGCGAGTGGCCGAGGGGCACCGCCGCGAGCGGCGCACGAATGTCTTGCTGGCAGTCACCGGCGTCGCCGCAGCGGGCAGCGCGGTGCTCGGGGTGTTCTTCGTGGATTGGGGACCGAGTGCCACGGCCGGCGGCAGCAAACGGCCGCGCCTCGACGTGGGCCTCTCCGGCGCGCAGCTCACCGCGCCCTTCTGAAGACGCCGTCAGCTGGCGGGTAGCAGCTTCAAGAGGCGCGTGAAGCGCGTGGCTTCGCTGGAGCTCATGCTGCGCCGATTGACCTCCAGACTCTCGATGTAATAGCGCAAGAGGTTCGGGTCGCCGGGTCCTGCGGTCCGGAACGCAGCGTCCAGCAAATCGAGGCTCGCGTCACTCGGAACGCGGCGGCTCGAAAGGTGGAGCTCGACGACGTAGTCGAACCAGGCAGTGTTGCCCGACCAACGCTGCAGCTCGAGAGCGTATTCGGTCGCCTGTGACAGCACGCGGTCGCTGACACCCAGGCCCGCGGACGAGCCCAGTAGGACCTTGTTCAGATGTCCCGACATCACGCGGACGGCTTCAGCGGAGTTGCCGGTCGCGAACAGTCGCCTCGCCAGACGACCGATCACGTCGAGCGCATCAGCGCGATCCGTGGGTGGCATCGGCTCGCCTCTCGGCGGCACGGGAGCATCGACCTGCGGCGCAGCGGGCGGGGGCCCTTGCTCGTGCTGGCCCGGCACCCGCATGGGTCGGCGGACGACGAAAACACTGAGCTCGGAAGTGCCAATCAGCAGGCGATCTCCGTCGCGCAGGCGTTGTGAGTTGCGTGCCAGACGCACGCCGTTGACGTAGACCCCGTTGCTGCTGTGCAGATCCTCCGCGGCGATGCAGCCGTCCGCAAGAACGCTGATGCGCGCGTGCACGCGCGAAGCCAGCGGATCGTCCAGGACGATATCCGCCCCGGGGATGCGGCCTATGGTGAGCGAGCCTCTCACGAGCTCGCGTTCTCCTCCGGCGAAGACGACCACCGCGGGTGCGGTCACCCAGTGCGGCGAGCTGGCAGCGGCTTCGCTCGGTGCTCCTTGGCGGCGGCCAGGCGCGGGAGCTACGGGGGTGGGGTGAGGGGTCGTCGGCGCCATCTCGGATAAAAGCCTCAACGTTCCAAGTTAGCTCCGAAACGCCAGACAGGCTTGTCTGAAATAAGCACGCGCGCGCCCGCCGGCAGAACCGCAGCCAAGGAGCGAACTTGGCCGAGCAAAGCGCGAACGCCTACAATTTCCTACTTGGAGACCAAAGCATGATCATCCGTACTGCGCGCTTGAGTCGGCGCCCCCCGCGCTTGGCGGCGCGGCTGCGTTGCCAGGTAGTGAGGGAGCGTGATTTTCGACTGGTGGCTGACTGCATCATCAATCTTTCGGCGCGCGGCGTGCTCGTTGCCCCCGCCGACCCGGTTCTCACCGGCGAAAGGGTGATCGTGTCCTTCGCGGGCAGCGCGGGCACGTGGATCGATGTGCAGGCCACGGTGGCTCGGGTTGCTCATGGGCGGCGTCGCGGTGAGCACACCCGCTCACTGGGACTGCGCTTCGACGCCATGGATGGCGAATCAGAGGCCGCCCTACAACGCACGCTGATGGGCCGCGTCGCCGTTGCTCCGGGCTGGGCGCGTGAGCGGCGCCGCAACCTGCGCTGAGCACAGCCCGACTGGCCTGCTTTCTCCTGGGGCCGCCCTTCCGCTGAGCAAGGGGACGCGCTATATCCTCCGGCCCTGAGCCGCTCTCGAGTCTCGGCTCGACGCCGAAGGCCCGAGCGGCTCACGCTACAGGAGGTCACTCAATGTCGCTTCACATCGGCAGCATCGCACCGGATTTCGAGCAGGAGTCCACGCACGGCCGCATCCGTTTCCACGAATGGTTGGGCTCCAGCTGGGGCATTTTGTTCTCCCACCCCAAAGATTTCACTCCGGTCTGCACGACCGAGCTCGGCCGCGCAGGCAACCTGAAGGAAGAGTTCGAAAAGCGCGGCGTGAAAATGCTCGCGGTCAGCGTCGATGACGTCGACAGCCATCGCCGCTGGATCGGGGACATCGAAGACACGCAGAAAGCCACCCTGGACTACCCGATTCTGGCTGATACGGATCGCAAGGTTGCGGGCCTCTACGACATGATCCACCCGGAGGCGAACGACACCATGACGGTGCGCTCCGTGTTCTTCGTCGATTCGAACAAGAAAATCCGCGCCATCATCACCTACCCCGCGAGCACCGGGCGGAACTTCGCGGAGATCCTGCGGGTCATCGATTCGATGCAACTGACCGACGAGTACAAGGTGGCGACACCCGCGGATTGGAAGGATGGCGACGACGTCGTCATCGTCCCGGCTCTCCAGGATCCAGAAGAGCTCAAGAAGCGTTTCCCCAAGGGCTACGAGGCGGTGCGACCCTGGTTGCGGATGACCCCGCAACCGAATCGCTGAGCCACACTCCTGCCTGTGAGAACGCCGCGCTGATCTGAAGTCGGCGTTCTCGTCCTCTCGCATGGTCTGTATTCGCGGGGGGGCCGCGCGTCCGTGTGCACGCGAGCGCCGGGTTGGACGGCGCGGGGCGGGCCGGTGGCCCAGCGCGGCCGGACGTGCGCTTCAGCGGGGTCGTGATCCCTTTTGACACGCTCTGCGTGCGCTGCTATCCCCCCGTTCTCCTATTGGGTTGGTAGACAATCGGCGGCGCCGTGTACCGCCGCGGCGGGCTACGACTTTGCCGGCCCATTGACCGACTGCGCCCCGCGGGACCACCGGAACGCGGCACCTGACGGACACCGCATGATCACGATGAAGACCAAGTACGCTTTGAAGGCGTTGTGCCGCCTGGCACTTGCGCCTGCCGGCGAACCGATGCTCATCGCTGACATCGCGCAGCAGGAAGGCATCCCGCGCAAGTTTCTGGAGCTCATCCTGGTCGAGCTCAAACAGCACGGTGTCCTGCAAAGCCGGAAGGGCCGCGGCGGAGGCTACCTGCTGGCTCGCCGCCCCGACACCATCACTCTAGCCTCCGTGCTGCGCGTGCTGGACGGCCCGATAGCACCGGTGCCTTGCCTGAGTCGCACGTCGTACCAGCGCTGTGCGGAGTGCCGCGATGAGGCGACGTGCGGCGTCCGTCTGATCCTCAAGGACGCGTATGCCGCGTCCGTGCAAGTGCTCGAGAACACCACGCTCGCCGACATGTTGCAGCGCGCCGAAGCCGCTACCCAGTCCCGGACTGGCGTCCTGAAGTACTCCATTTGATCATGAATAGCTCTGCTCTTCTAACTCGTGCGTTCGGCTGGTTGATGCTCGGTGCGACGCTCTGCGCCTGCGCCAAGTCAGAGCCCGCTGCGGGGCGCGTCGGCAATTCGCTGGCGCCTTTGTCGCTCTTGAACGTGTCGTACGATCCGACCCGGGAGCTTTACCAGGACGTCAACCGTTCCTTTGCCAAGCTCTGGAAGGCCAAGTCGGGCCAGGAAGTCACGATCCGGCAGTCGCACGGCGGCTCCGGCAAGCAAGCCCGCGCCGTGATCGATGGGCTCGAGGCGGACGTCGTCACCCTCGCTCTGGCGTACGACGTCGATGCGCTTGCAACGCGCACCAAGCTCATCCCCGCCGACTGGCAAGCTCGCTTGCCGCACAACAGCGCCCCCTACACTTCCACGATCGTGTTTCTGGTTCGCAAGGGCAATCCCAAGAACGTCAAAGACTGGGGGGACCTCGTGCGTCCCGGCGTTCAGGTGATCACGCCGAATCCCAAAACGTCCGGCGGCGCCCGCTGGAATTACTTGGCGGCGTGGGGCTATGCGCTGCGGCAGAATCAAAATGACGCGGCCAAGGCGCGGGACTTCGTCGCACGCTGGCTTGCGAACGTGCCCGTGCTGGACTCTGGAGCGCGCGGCGCCACCACTACGTTCGTCGAACGCGGTATCGGTGACGTTCTCGTGACCTGGGAGAACGAAGCTCTGCTCGGCGTCCGGGAGATCGGGAAAGACAAGGTGGAGCTCGTGGTCCCCTCGCTCAGCATCTTGGCCGAGCCGCCCGTTGCCGTGGTGGATAAGTTCGTGGACAAGCATGGCTCCCGAGCCGCAGCGGAGGCCTACCTAAGCTTCCTCTACTCGCCGGAAGGGCAGGCGCTAGCGGCCAAGCACTACTACCGTCCCCGCGACCCCGACGTCCTGCGCGCGAACCAGGAGCGCTTCCAGCAGCTCGAGCTGTTCACCATCGGCGACGTGTTCGGCGGCTGGGACAAGGCACAGAAGGAGCACTTCGATGACGGAGGCACCTTCGACCAAGTCTACAATCCGGGCCGCGGAAAGTAGTCCAAGATGCGGCTACGGCGACGCGGGGTGTTGCCCGGCTTCGGGTTGAGCCTCGGATACACGGTGCTGTATCTGGGCATCCTGGTGTTATTGCCGCTCTCCGCCCTGGTGCTGCGCGCGGGGTCGCTCAGCTGGGGGGAGTTCTTTCACACCGTCAGCGATGCACGAGCGTTGGCGGCGTACGGTTTGAGCTTCGGCGCCTCGTTCGCTGCGGCCGTGTTGAACGTGGTGTTCGGCGTGATCTTGGCGTGGGTCCTGGTGCGCTACGAGTTCCCAGGTAAGTCGCTGATAGACGCGCTCATCGACCTGCCGTTTGCGCTTCCCACCGCGGTCGCCGGCATCGCCCTGACCAGCGTTTACGCGGAGAACGGCTGGCTCGGTCAGCACTTGGCCGCGCTCGGCATCAAGGTCGCCTTCACGGCGGTGGGGGTCGTGGTGGCCTTGACCTTCGTCGGCATTCCCTTCGTCGTGCGAACCGTACAGCCCGTCCTGGAGGACCTGGACGACGATGTCGAGGAGGCGGCCGCCATCCTCGGAGCCTCGCGCTTGCAGACCTTCCTTCGCGTCATCCTGCCCGCGATCATTCCTGCGGCGCTGACCGGGTTTGCCCTCGCTCTGGCGCGCGCCCTGGGGGAGTACGGCAGCGTCGTCTTCATCTCCGGCAACATGCCGCATCGTACCGAGATCGTGCCGTTACTGATCGTTACCAAGCTCGAGCAATACGACTACGCTGGCGCGACGGCGCTAGCGTCCGTGATGCTGATGGCGTCGTTCGTCTTGCTTTTCGTCATCAACATGCTGCAGCGTTGGTCGGCGAGGGCACAAGCATGAGCGCCGTGGTGAGCACCTGGCAACGCGAGAAGCGCCCTCCACGGCGACAGATCGGCGAGAGCCGCTGGGGGCGGCGCGTCGTGATCGGCGTGGCGCTGGCATTTTTGCTCGTCTTCCTGCTGCTGCCCCTGGTGTCCGTGTTTGCTTCCGCCTTCGCCAAGGGCTTCGGTCCCTACTTCGAGGCGCTGGCGCAGCCGGAAACCCTGTCAGCCGTTCGCCTGACGCTCATCACCGCCGCTATCGCGGTCCCGTTGAACTTCGTCTTTGGGGTCGCTGCGGCGTGGTCCATCGCCAAGTACGACTTCTGGGGCAAGAGCGCGCTTCTGGCGCTCATCGATCTGCCCTTCAGTGTCTCGCCCGTCATCTCTGGTCTGGTGTTCGTTCTCCTCTTCGGGGCGCAAGGCGTGCTGGGTCCCTGGCTATCGGAGCACGACATACGCATCATTTTTGCCGTTCCTGGCATCGTGCTGGCAACGCTCTTCGTCACGTTTCCTTTGGTGGCACGCGAGGTGCTGGCGGTGATGCAGGCCCAAGGCAGCGATGAGGAAGAGGCCGCGCTCACGCTCGGCGCCAGCGGCTTTCAGATCCTCACCCGCATCACCTTGCGGAACATTCGCTGGGGTCTGCTTTACGGGGTGATTCTCTGCAATGCACGCGCGATGGGTGAGTTCGGAGCCGTCTCGGTCGTCTCGGGACACATCCGCGGCGAGACGAACACCATGCCGCTGCAGGTCGAGATTCTTTACAACGAATACAACTTCGTCGCGGCGTTCGCCGTGGCCTCGTTGCTGGCTGCCTTGGCGCTGGTGACCTTGGCAGTGAAGAAGATCGCCGAGTGGGCAATCGACGCCCGCGATCGGCGCAGGGCGGAAGAGCAAGCGCCGCGCCTCACGCCCGCCGAGCTTGGCGCCCAAAGGACCGTTTCATGACCGTAGTTGTCGAGCACATGACCAAACGCTTCGGACGCAAGGACGAGGTGGCCGCGGTCAATGACGTTTCGCTCACGGCCCAGCCCGGAGCCATCACGACGTTGCTCGGGCCGTCAGGTTCCGGCAAATCCACGCTCTTGCGGCTGATCGCGGGTCTCGAGGAACCGGACGCAGGTACGATTTCGATCGCGGGCCGCGACTCGACTCGACTGTCGCCGCGCTTCCGCGACGTCGGATTCGTGTTCCAAAGCTATGCGCTGTTCCGGCACATGTCGGTCTTCGAGAACATTGCCTTCGGCATGCGCATTCGCAAGTCCGCCAAGGCCGACGTGAAGGCGCGCGTGGAAGAGCTGCTCGCGCTGGTGCAGCTCTCGGAGTATGGGGCGCGCTTCCCGTCCCAGCTGTCGGGGGGTCAGCGGCAGCGGGTGGCTCTGGCGCGGGCGCTGGCCACCAACCCGAAGGTGCTCTTGCTGGACGAGCCGTTCGGGGCACTAGACACCCAGGTGCGCGTCGAGCTGCGCAAGTGGCTGCTGATACTCCAGGAAAAGACCCAGGTGACGACGGTGCTCGTCACACACGACCAGGAAGAGGCTTTCGAGCTCTCCCAGCACATCGTCTTGCTTGCGGGCGGTTGTGTGGTGCAGGCCGGCAGCCCACACGAGCTCTACGATCGACCGGCGACGCCGTTCGTGGCATCGTTCATCGGTGGCGCCAACGTGCTGCGGGGCACCGTTCGAGCAGGCCGCGCTCATGTCGGATCGCTCGCGCTGAAGGCGCCCGACGGGGCGCTGGAAGGGGCTGCCGTGAACGCGTTCGTGCGTCCGCAGGACGTTCGTCTGGAAAAAGCTGGGGGAGCTTCCGGGGTGTCCGTTGCGCGCGTCGAACGCCTCACGCGGCTGGGAGCACAAGTGAAGCTCTCGCTCTGCCTCAGCACGGGCGACATGATGACGGTGCAGCTGCCGAAGCAGGAAATCGAGGACCTTGGCATCGAAATGGGCGATCGCGTGCTCGTCGATCTGTGTGATGCCAAAGTGTTCCTCGAGGACTACGCCATATGATGTACAAGGATGTCGCATCAACGGTCGGAAGGACGCCCCTGGTTCAGCTGCGGCGGTTCGGCCACGGGCTGCCGGTGAGCATCGCGGCGAAGCTCGAGTCGCGTAATCCGTGCGGCAGCGTCAAGGACCGCATCGGCGTCGCGATGGTGGAGGACGCGGAGCGCAAGGGTCTGTTGCGAGCGGGCTCGACCATTGTCGAGAGCACCAGCGGCAACACGGGCATTGCGCTGGCCTTCATCGCTGCTGCTCGCGGGTACCGGCTGCTCTTGACCATGCCCGAGCGCATGTCAGCAGAGCGGATTGCGCTCCTGCGCTACCTCGGCGCCGAGGTGGTGCTGACGCCTGGAACCTTGATGCGAGAGGCCGTGATGCGAGCGGAAGAGCTGTCGAAAGCCATTCCCGATGCCATTCAGCTGCGGCAGTTCGACAACCCTGCGAACGTGGAGGTCCACCGCAGCACGACGGCCGTCGAGATCTGGGAGGACACGCAGGGTGCCGTGGACATCTTCGTCTCCGGCGTTGGTACGGGCGGCACGGTAACTGGCGTCGGTGAAGAGCTGAAGCGCCGCAAGCCCAGCGTGCGCGTGGTGGCGGTCGAGCCCGAGAACGCAGCTGTGTTGTCCGGACACAAACCTCGCAATCACCTGATTCAGGGGATCGGAGCCGGTTTCGTCCCGCAGATCTTGAATCGCGCCGTGATCGACGAGGTCGTACCCATCAGCGAAGATGCCGCATTCGAGCACGCTCGGCGTCTTGCTCGAGAAGAGGGGATCTCGGCGGGCATCTCTTCCGGCGCCACCCTGGCAGTAGCGGCGGACCTTGCACGCCGCGCCGAAAACCGCGGCAAGCTCATCGTCACGATGGTGTGTGATACGGGCGAACGTTACGTGAACACGCCGCTCTTCAGCGAGCTCGTCGCCGCGGCGCACGGCCGCTGAACGAGCTCTTCCCTCGTCCAGCCTCCGTCCTTTCACGCTGGGTCCCGGACATCAACCGGAGCGATTTTCCGTGGCGATGTCCTCGTCGTCCTCGTCGTCCTCGTCGCCGTCATGATGGTGATGGTGCCCGTCGCCATCATGCACGTGCCCATGCTCCAGCTCCTCCTCCGTCGCCTCGCGCACGTCGCGCACGGTGACGTCGAACGACAGCGTGCGGCCCGCGAGCGGGTGGTTAGCGTCGATGGTCACGTCCTTGTCATCCACCGCGACGACCGTCAGCACGCGCGTGCTGGCGCCGGCCTGAGCGCGGAAACGCATACCCACCTCGAGGTCACCGTCCGGAAACTGGTCGCGGGGAAGCGCTTGGACCAACGCTTCGTCGCGCTCACCGTACGCGTCTTCGGGGGCGACCTTCACTTGGAGTGAATCCCCAGCTGTTCTGCCTTCGAGAGCAGCTTCGAGTCCGGGAATGACGTTCCCCGAGCCGTGCAAGTAGCTCAGCGGCCCGTCGTCCTTCGACGTGTCCAGCACTTCGCCGGACTCGTCGGTTAGCGTGTAATCGATAGTGATGACTTTGCGGCTCTCTACTTGCATTCTTTTGACTCCGCCGATGGCTCGGCAAAGACTAGTACCTCGTCCTCGAAATGCATGCTTTTTTCGAGCGCGCGTCGTACGCGGCGCGGTTGCAGTGCGAGAGCCCTCTGTGCTGCGGACGGACGCTTGTGCGAGGCGCAGGCGCGCGAAAGGCCGCAGCTCACCCGCTGCTGGCTGGCGGTGGCAGATGACCAGCCTTAAGCTTTGTTGTACATGAGGCGACTCTCCGTCTTCCAGTGGCTCGCACTCGCAGTTCTCAGCCTGCTCGCCGTGACGGCCTGTGAGCGGGGTCGCACCCAGGCTCGAGCTTCGGCTCCAGCCCAGCAGCAAGCTTCCGATAATCCCGCACCGTTTCAACAGGAACGTACCACCATGGCCGATCGCTTTTATCCAAAGCCTCCCGCGCACGAGCTCGCCAAACGCCTCACTCCATTGGAGTTAGAAGTGACGCAGCACGACGCGACCGAACCTCCTTTCCGCAACCGTTTCTGGAATGAGCATGCGGCCGGTCTCTACGTCGACGTGGTCACCGGCGAGCCGCTTTTCAGCTCGCTCGACAAATTCGACTCTGGTACAGGGTGGCCGAGCTTCACGAAACCAGTGGAGCCGGCCCGGATCGTGAGCAAGACCGATCATAAGCTCGGTATGCCGCGAACCGAGGTTCGCTCGAGGGACGGCGATTCACACCTGGGTCACGTGTTTCCGGACGGGCCAGCCCCCAGCGGTCAGCGTTACTGCATCAACTCGGCCGCGCTGAGGTTCGTCCCCGTCGAGCGGCTCCAGGCCGAGGGCTACGGTGAGTACCTCGTTCTTTTCCAGGGCGGCACAAGCGCGACGCCTACAAAAGCAGCCGACAACGCTTGCGCCATCGGAGCCGACGATGCCGCCGCGGGCTGTCAGACGACCTTGGAGACCGCGATTCTGGCGGGCGGCTGCTTCTGGGGCATGGAAGACCTCCTGCGCAAGATTCCCGGCGTGCTCGAAACCGAGGTTGGGTACACGGGCGGCTCGAGCGAGAACCCCGTCTACGAGGACGTGAAGACTGGCCGCACCGGACATGCCGAGGCTGTCCGCATCACGTTCGACCCAAGCAAGCTCTCGTACGAGCAACTGCTCGAAAAGGGCTTCTTCCGAATGCACGACCCGACCACCAAGAATCGGCAGGGCAACGACGTTGGAACTCAATATCGTTCAGCTATTTTCGTTACATCGGCCGAGCAACGCAAGCAGGCGGAGCTCGTCAAAGAACGCGTTGATAAGAGCGGCAAATGGAAGGCACCAGTGGTGACCGAGATCCTCGAGGCAAAAACTTTCACGCGAGCGGAGGATTATCACCAGGAATACCTGGTGAAACATCCAGGCGGCTACACTTGCCACTACATGCGTGACTAGCGTCTTGACCCAAGCGCCGCAGCGCTTTCTCGGGTCCAACGTTGCCCTTCTCAAGCGGAGGGTAAGGTGGTTTCATACGAGGACCATGCGGACTGTAGCGATCGTTCGGGGGGCGTTCGTGTTGCTGCTCGCCGGTGCAACCTTCGTAGCTTGCGGCTCTTCCGAGGGCGACGAAGGCGATACGGCCACCGGAGGTGGTGCGCCGGCGGCGGCCGGCGCCGCTGGAAGCA
>DASQDA010000468.1:0-13934 GCA_035634435.1 Polyangiaceae bacterium | reverse complement strand
GAATCAGGTACGCGCGGACTTGCCACCCGAGGCGGAGGTTCCGGCGATCAACATCGAGCCGTCGGACGCTCGCGTAGCTGCCATGTATCTGAGCTTCGGGTCCCGGATCCTCGAAGACAATCAGGTCACCGACTATCTCATCCGTGTCGTTCAACCGCGTCTATCGGCGCTGGAAGGGATTCAGCGGGCCGACATCCTGGGCGGGAGCGCCTTCGCGCTGCGAGCCTGGTTGAAGCCCGACCGCATGGCGGCCCTCAACGTCAGCCCCGCGGAGGTGCGTCAGGCGCTCGCGGCCAACAACTACCTTTCGGCCGTGGGGCAAACCAAGGGGCAGCTGGTCCAGCTGAATCTGACGGCCGGCACTGATTTGCACACCGTCGAGGACTTCAAGCGCTTGGTGATCCGTAGCCAGGACGGAGCCCTGGTGCGTCTGGAAGACATCGCCGAAGTGGCCCTTGGTGCCGACAGCTATGAGCAGGACGTACGGCTGTCGGGGCGCAAGGAGGTGTTCATGGGCGTTTGGGTGCTGCCGAACGCCAACTCGCTCGACGTGATTGCGCGGGTGCGCGACGAGGTCCGCACCATTCAGCAAGAGTTGCCGACAGGCATGCGCGCAACCGTGGCCTTCGACTCCACGGACTACATCAACAACGCCGTCGACCAGGTGACGCGCACGCTCATCGAGACGATCCTGATCGTGGTCGTGGTGATTTTCCTGTTTCTGGGCTCGCTGCGCACCGTGCTGGTTCCTCTGGTGGCGATTCCCGTATCGCTCATCGGCGCGGTCTTTCTGATGTTGGTGCTGGGCTTCACCATCAATCTGCTCACCCTGCTGGCAATCGTGCTCGCGGTGGGGTTGGTGGTCGATGACGCCATCGTCGTGGTGGAGAACGTCGAGCGCAACATTCGCGACGGCATGACCCCCTTCGAGGCAGCTCGTAAGAGCGCCCGCGAGCTCGTCGGACCCATTATTGCGATGACGATCACGTTGGCGGCGGTGTACGCGCCGATCGGCTTTCAGGGTGGCCTCACGGGCGCGCTCTTCCGCGAGTTCGCCTTCACCCTGGCCGGTGCGGTTGTCATCTCCGGAGTCGTGGCGCTGACGCTGTCGCCGATGATGTCTTCCCGTCTACTGCGCGCCGACCATGCGCCGGGAAGGCTGCCTCAGCTCATCGACCGCGGCTTCACGGCCCTTCAGCGGGGATACACACGCGCACTTGCCGCGACCCTGCGGATGCGCCCAGCCGTCTATACGGTGTGGATTGCGCTGTCGCTGGCCGTCATCCCGCTTTACCTGTTTTCACCGGCGGAGCTTGCGCCGAACGAGGATCAAGGCGTGGTCTTCGGCGCCGTCGACGTGCCCGCCAACGCCACTCTGGAGCAGCTCACTCCGTACACCGCGGAAGTGAACCGACTGTTCAGCTCGGTTCCCGAGTTCCGGCAGAGCTTCCAGATCACGTTTCCGACAGGTGGCTTTGGCGGCGCGCTGATGAAGCCTTGGGGCGAGCGGAGCCGCAGCATCTTCCCGATCCAGGCGGAGCTCAGCGGGAAGACACAGGGCATCCCCGGCTTGCGCGCGCCGATGTTCTTGCCGTCCGCGCTGCCCAGCGCTGGCTTCTTTCCGGTCGAGTTCGTGATTGCTTCGACTGCCGAGCACGACAAGCTCGTCGCCTACGCCGAAGAAATGGCCAAGGAGGCGATGGCGAGCGGCGCCTTCGCCTTCCCGCCGATCTTGGACGTGCGCATCGATCAGGCCAGCACCGAGCTGGTCTTCGATCGTGAAAAGCTCGCCTCCATGGGCATCACCATGCAGCAGCTCGGTGCCGATCTTTCAGCGATGCTGGGCGGCAACTTCGTCAACCGTTTCAGCATCGACGGTCGAGCCTACAAGGTCATTCCCCAGGTCGAGCGCGCCGCCCGCCTCACGGCGGAGCAGCTGAAGGAAATTCACGTCTCGGGCCCCAACGGCACCCTCATTCCGCTATCGGCAGTCGCCACCTTGCGCCAGACGGTCGAGCCGCGATCACTCAATCGCTTCCAGCAGCTAAACGCCGTGAAGATCTCTGGCGTCGCCCCCCGTTCGCTGGACGGCGGTCTCCAGGTTCTCGAGAAGGCAGCTGCGAAGATCCTACCTCCAGGCTCCCGCGTCGACTACACCGGTGAGTCGCGCCAGCTGCGACAGGAGGCCGGGAAGTTCCTGCCCGCGATGGGGCTCGCCATCGTTCTCATCTTTCTGACACTCGCCGCGCAGTTCAACTCGTTTCGCGATCCGCTGGTGGTGCTGGGCGGCTCGGTGCCGCTGGCGATGTTCGGAGCGCTGAGCTTCACCTTCCTGAAGTTCGCAGGGCCTCCCGGCATGAGCTACCCGCTGACCGAGGGCTGGACCACGACCCTCAACATCTACTCACAAGTGGGGTTGGTCACGCTAGTCGGCCTGATCGCGAAGAATGGAATTTTGATCGTCGAGTTTGCCAATCGTCAGCAGGAGCTCGGGCTCGGAAAAGTAGAGGCGGCGCACGCAGCGGCGGTGGCCCGGTTGCGCCCCATTCTGATGACCAGCGTTGCCACCGTGCTGGGTCACTTCCCCCTCACGCTCGTCTCTGGGCCGGGCGCCGTGGCTCGCAACTCAATCGGCATCGTGCTGGTGGGTGGTATGGCGATCGGCACCTTGTTCACGCTGTTCGTGGTGCCCTCCCTCTATGTGCTGATCGCAGCCGAGCATGGCAAGAAGCGACTTGCAGGTAGCGGCGAGCCGCCGCCAGAAAGTGGACGCTCCGGGGTGCCGGACCTGCTGCCGGCCAGCTGAGGCGCCCGTTCAACCGTGGGCTCGCCGCCCACCACGTCTGCCGCTGTGGAGCGCGAAGCTGCGCGCCCACACGGCCGGATACGGAATCGCGAGCACGCGCTGAAAGAAAGCCGAAAAGCGCTGCGGCGTCATGGCTGGTCCGATGAACGAGATGCTGCGCAGGATGCGCTCGAGCGTGAGGGCGTCGACGGGCGCGCTGTCGCCGAAAGTCTGACGCTGGCCAAGGCGCACGCGGCTCAACGCAGCGAGCTGCGCCAAAGCAGGTGCTACCGCGCGCGCGCGCCGGGGTGCCGCCTCGTCCATCAAGCGCGACAAGGCTTGCATGAAAGGCGTGGGAGCAAACTCGGACGTCACGACCGCCAGCGCACCCCGCTTGGCGAGCACGCGACGCACTTCGCTCGACGCTAGCTCCGCGTCCAGGAAGTGAAGCGCATCCGCGATGAGCACCAGATCCACCGAGCCAGACGCTATGGGTAGTGCTTCCGCTGTTGCATGAAAGGTCGCGAGTGAAAGCGTCCGAGCGGCCGCCAAGCGACGAAGCTGCTCGAGCATCTGCTCTGCTGGCTCGACAGCGAGCACCTCGAACCCGAGCTCGCAGAGGGGCAGAGCCAGGTGACCGATACCGGCGCCAATATCGGCGATACGGGCGTTCGGCTTCCCCGCGGCGAGCCCGAGCGCGTGAACCAGGGCGCTCGGGTACGGCGGGCGAGCTCCATAGGCGTCCACCATGCGGTTGAAGACCCAGCCGGAGGCATCGGCGAGAGCCACCTTGCGGCGACCCAGGCTCATAATGGTGGCCGGCGCTTCAGCTGAACCCGCGACAGGCCGGATGCGTCTGGAGCAAGCAATAACGAACGGTGTCATTCATGCCGGGTGGGTCGAGCCCGGCGGAAGCGGCGAGCGCGGCGCCGATGTCGCGCACGCTTCGCCGGCCATCGATGAGGCTTACGACGGCACGAAGGGTCGCGCTCTCGTGTTCAAAGTCCACGCGCCCAGCGAAGTCGGGGACGGGTAAGTAGGGCAAGACAATCCAGGAGGGAAGCTCGCCCGGTTCGTCGGATGGCGGCTCGGTGGCGCGCGCGGAGAAGGCCAAGCAGTGCTCTTGCTTGCCGCGCCGCGTGAGGGGCGAAACCGAATAGGGCAAAGGAACTGTCACTGTCTTGTCGAGCGTGAAGCCGGCGCGGCGCTGCAGCTCGAACAGCTCGTCGGCGGAGAAGCGACAGCCCCCAGCGTGCCCGGCCGGGTAAATCAGGGGACCAAAGTTCAACCAGCGTCCCTCGGGCACCAGCAACCCGTGGAGCACGCCGATGAGCTCGCGCAAGTCGGGCGGCACCTGATCGATGAACCACGGAGTCACGACGGTATCGAAGCTGCGAGCGCGCAAAGGGGGGGCCAGCCCGTCTGCGAGCAACAGGTGCATGCCCGCGGCAGCTCCCTGGGGAGCTTTCAGCTCACGTGAGGCGCGCGCCTCGTGCAGCCCGACAGCATCGATGCGGGACTCCGTGAGCTCCACCCGGGCGCCCGCCAAGAGCTTCTGAGCGACACCTAGAAGGAGTGGATCGACGTCCAAGGCCAGCGTTGTGTCGGCCCCATGCTGCACGTGCAGATCATACGCGAGGCGGCAGGCGCCAGCGCCGATGACCAGCACGCGCCCGAGCGGGGCCGAGAGAACCTGCTCGACGCACTGCAACGCGCGCGCGTTCTCGTCGCTTTCAGGCCAGCCCCAATCACGGAACAGGAGGTGGAGACTTTCGAGCGGCCTGAGCTCTAGCTCGGCGGCCGCCCCGGGCGCCCGTTGGCCGACCGCCGGGAGCAAGAGTGCTTGCACCTCGCGTACGAGCGTTGCTTGCGCCGCGATCTGCTGGCGGAGCCGTTCCTGCGTAGTGGGCAACAGCCCTGGTTTACGCCCCTCCTCCTGCAGCGCGTCGACAGTCAGCTCGGCTTGCTTTTCCACGAACGCGAGCTGCCCTTGCCACCGCTGCTTCCAGGGCCGCAGATCGGGCAGAAGGCAGGGCAGCTTGTCGACGGCGGGGAAGCGCTGGTCACAGGAGCGGCAACGAAACGCGCCCTTGTCCTGCGGCGCGAGTGGGCCTGCGCAGCGCGGGCAGAGGATGAAGTCAATCAACGGCAGAGGCATACGTCGCCTGGACCCGAGTCTAGCCCCGCCACTGCCAATTGCTCAAGCTGGGCGGTGGTCGGCTCGAGCGCGGTCAGCTCGCAGGCAACTTGCCGAAAAAGGCACGCAGCTCGTGCTCGAGCATTCCAGGGTCCATCCCCACGTGTGGAGCGACGGCATGTGCGACGTCGATGATCGAGCGCTGGCCGTCCACCAGCGAGAGCACGAGCGCGGTGAACGCCGAGGTTCTGCCCAGGTTCATCAGGTCGCCCGACGGAGCAATCGGTACGCGCGGGTTGTCTACCCACGGCGCAGAAGCCCGCGCCAGCGTGGGCACCGGCGCTTCCTGCCTCTTCTCCGCTGCAAAGCAATAGACGGTCTCTTGTCGCCAGGAGCCGCTCACCGGGGAGTCGAAATAGGGCACGCGCTCGCGTCGCTCGCTCAGCAGCTCGAAGCCGGAGCTCTGCACGATGTCGGCTAGCTCCTCCCGCAGGTAGGTCTGAGACAATTGCAAATTGAAGTTCAGGGGCCCGACCTGCAACCACAAACCGCCGGGCTTGAGGGCGCGGTTGATCAGGGCCGCGGTGACGCGCAGATCCACCCCGATGGCATCGACGAACCAGGGCGTCAGCACCGCGTCCAGGCTCCCCGGAGCGAAGGGTGGCTTCAGACCATCGCCAAACGCGAAGCAAAGACCGTTGCTGTCCGCCTTCTCCGGCGCGCTGAGTCGTTGCAGCACGACCATGTGCTCGTCGGTGGTGGGCGCAACGGGGAACTCGTAGAGCTCGAGCGCATCACCTTGAAGCATGCGTTCCGCCACCAGCAGCGGCAGCGGGTTCAGATCGAGCGCGACGGTGCGGCGCGGCGCGAGGCCGCGGTGCACGTCGAAAGCGAGGCGGCCTGCACCCGCGCCGTAGACCGCCAGAAGCTCGAGCGGACGAGGCACGAAACTCTGCACGAGCGCAGCGAGCCGTGCGTTCTCGGCGCCGCCCCAGGCCCAGTCGCGAAAGATGTGTTCATACCATTCGAGCACCGCCAGCCTACCCGCGAGCGCCTCTGGACGCGACGGTGCATGAGGCACGCTGGCGTCCAGGGTCGCGGGACGCAGCGGCGCGAGCAACTCGGGGATGATCGTGCGCTCGCGTTCCTTGGCTTCGATGATGCGCTGCAGACGCGCACGGGTACGCGGAAGGAGCCCGGGGAGCTCTGTCTCCCCGCGCATGTGGCGGATACGGCTGGCGGTCACCTCGAGATAGTCGTCGAGCCGGCTGGACCAGAGCGCGCGCCACAGCGCTGGGTCAGGAACGAGGCAGGGGACGGAGCCCAGCAAAGGATAGGCCTGCTTGCAACCGCCACAATCGAGCTCGTTCGGCCCTGAGACGAGCTCGCGTCCGCAGGAAGGGCACGCAAAAATGCCAGCCCAGTTTGGCAAAGCGTTGGGATGCATGCGCTTAGAAGAGCCAGCCCAGGCGAACGTTGAAGGTTGGAATGGTCGTGCGACCGACGCTCTCGAGCGTGTCGCGCACCTTCTGGTCGTTGGGGGTGACGTAGAGGTCGACGAGCTCCTGGGGCACGCCTCGAGGCACCTGTGTGTCGAACTCGACTTTGCTCGGCGCGACGGGGATTTGCGCGCCCACATCGAGCCCCAGGCTGAAGCCTACCGGGAACGTATAGAAGTATCCGAGCTGGGGCGTCAGCACCATGGCTCGCACCGACCCCTCGCTGGTGGACTGCACAGTTGCAGGCAACCCCGGCACCCCCACAGCGGACGTATCGAAGGTGTTGGTTATGGTTCCCTTCGCGGTCGCATAGCCAAGGCCTGCGCCCAGGAAGAAGCCGCCACGCAACGGGAAGATGCGCCCGTAGATCTCGTAGTGCCGATACGAAAGCACGGCGTCGCCGTAGAACGACAGCTGCACCTTGGGAATCAGCCCGAGGTTAACGCCTGCTGCGAAGTAGCCGGCGATCTTGATCATGCCGCCGACGCTGAAGACGCTGGGGAGCCCCACACCGACGACGGGTCCGAGCCGAATGGGACCGAAAAGTCCGGGCACCGCGCCCGAACGTTGCCGCCCCTGCCTCGAGGGCAGCACTTCGGTGCTCGACGCGTACGCGTCTGTCGCGGGCAGCGCCGGCTCGGGATCGGAGACGGCAGCTGAGCCGCTGGGCAGACCGGTCGGGGCGACGTCGGTCGCAGCCCCCATCGGCGCGAAGCTTGCCGCGGGCGGCGAGCTCTCGGAAGCGGGCGCGGTCGAGCTTGCCTGGGACGGAGCCGTCCGCGCGATGTCCGGGCCACTGCTGGGCTGCGCTGCTGGGTCGGCTGCAGCAGCGGGCAGCGTTGAAGGCTCCAGCGGCGGCTCGTTCACCGGCGCTTCTTGCGCTGCCGCGCCAGCGCATAGGGACGAGACCAACAGGCCAATGCTGGAATGAGCTTTGATGGATCGCATGTGCAAGAGCCCATCAGCTTACTGCATACCCGCCGCCGCGGCTCGGACTTGCCCCAGCGCCACTACCGCAGGTCGAAAACGCGCGAAAGTTGCGGAAAGTCGCGCAACGCGTGCTGCGTCAACGGCTCGCCTTAAGGCCTGCTGCACTCGAAGACGATGCCTTCGTCTTCTTCGGTGGGAGGGCTGTGCTCGAAGGCCTTCCAGCGTTGGATCTCGCTGAAGCCAACGCTACGGAGAATGGTTTCGAAGGCCTCCGGCTCGTGGTAGCGGACATCGAGCTCCTCGATCTCGGTTTCGATGATCTTGCCCCCGCGCACCAGCTCGTAGCGGTGCAGATTGTAGCTTATCTGCTCGGACGCGGCGTACTGGCCAAGCCAGCTCAGCACCAAGATGGCGCCATCCTCGCGTTTGATCCAGCGACCACCAGCAGGCCAAGCACACGAGACTGGGGAAGGCGGCCGATCGATCTCGAGCACGAGCTTGGCTCCCGGCAGCATCAGCTCGTAAAGCCCGCACAGCGAGGCTCTCAGCGCTGCCGCGTCCGTGACCAGACCGATCGAGCCTGCGGGCAAGAACACCAGGCCGTAGCGTCGCTCAAGCGCGGTCTGCTCGATCCGTTGCTGGTGCAGCACCGCTCGTAGGCCGCGTGCTTCCGCTCGCCGTCGGCACGCGGCCAGCATGAACGGCGACGCGTCGGTGCCTTCGATATCCAGACCCATGGCCAGTAGGCGTACGAGAAAACGCCCCGAGCCACACATGGGTTCGAGGATGGGGCCTTGGGCGTTGCGCGCATAGGCGGCGTAGAACGCGAACGCCTCATCGTCCTGCTCCGGCTTGTCGAGGTCGTAGAACTCGGCAGACAGCTGGTTGTAGGTGGTCATCGCGAGCGTCCTTCGAGGCCGGCTCAGCCGCTCCGCGCGGCGACGTCTTCGCGCAAGGACTCGTTGTCCCAGGCGCGGTCGGCTGCTTTATAGGTGGACGGCGACTCCGAGCGCATGAGCTGCTCGGCGTCTTCCAGCGCGCGCCGCGCCGCAGCGAAGTATTCCGTCCTGTCCCCCGTCCAGAGGGTCGAGAGCTGCTGCAACGAGCGTTCCTCGTGGTCGCGCCAGATGCGCGCCCGACGATGGGCCGTGTTGTTGCGGAAACCCACGGAGCGCAGCGATTCGATGCCCATCTCGAAGGCGCTGCCGAACGTCTCCCTGTAGACGATCTCGGCTCCGGCCTCTTTGAGCTTGTAATAGTGTTGGCGATTGCGCGCCCGCGCCAGGATGCGCAGCCGCGGAAAGTGCTTGCGCACCATCTCGACGATAGTGACGGCTTGTTCCTGATCGTCGATCGCCAGCACGAAGAGCTTCGCCCTTTCACAGCCAGCGGCGTAAAGAAGCTCGGGGCGGGAAGCGTCTCCGTAATGCACCGGTAGGCCCATGCGCCGCAAGAGCTCGACCATGGAAGGGTCCAGGTCGAGCACGGTGGTCTGGACGCCGTTCGCTCGCAGCATGCGGCCCACGATCTGTCCGAAGCGGCCGAACCCGGCGATCACCACCGGGTGCTCGGGATCCTCGATGGCGTCCGCGTCGCGAGCGTTTTTGCCGGCGGCGACCCGCGGCAGCACCCAGCGTTCGAGGCCCAGGAACGCAAACGGCGTCATCACCATGGACAGGGCGACCACGGCGATTAATGGCCCGGAAAATTGGGCCGAAAAGACCCGGCTAGCGACGCCGAAGGATAGCAAGACGAAGGCGAACTCACCCACCTGCGCCAGCGAGAAGGCGAAGAGCCAACGCGCCGGGCGGTCCAAGCCGAAGCCGCGCCCGAGGCCATACAGCACGAGCATCTTCAACGTCATCGTGCCCAGCACGATGACCAGCACCAGCAGTGGGTGACGCAGGATGTAGCCGAAATCGATCTGGGCGCCGACCGAGATGAAGAACAAGCCGAGCAGCAGACCCTTGAAGGGCTCGATATCCGACTCGAGCTCGTGGCGGTACTCGCTGTCGGCAAGCACGACTCCCGCCAGGAAGGTACCGAGAGCGGGCGACAACCCCACCCAGTTCATCAGCAACGCAATGCCGACCACGAGCAACAGCGCCGCGGCCGTGAAGGCCTCACGCAGCCGCGTCTCTGCCAGCCAGCGAAAACCGGGTCGCACCAAGTAACGGCCTGCAAGCACGACGGACGCAACGGCAAGCAGCACCAGGATCGCCTGGAGCCAGCCCGGACGTGTCGGCGCCCCGCTAGCCTGAATGCCCCTGGCGTCGGCGAGCAAGGGAAAGAGCGCCAGCATCGGGATGACGGCGATGTCCTGAAACAGGAGCACGGAGAACGCCGCTTGCCCGCCACCCGTTCGCAGTTGCCCGCGCTCGCTCAGGCTTTGCAGCACGATCGCGGTGGAAGACATGGCGAAGATCATGCCGACTGCCAGCGCTGGTCTCCAGGCAACGCCAAAGGCGAATGCGGCGGCGGCCACCAGCAACGTGGTCGCCAGTACCTGAGCTCCGCCGAGACCAAATATGGGTCGTCGGAGCTCCCAAAGCAGCATCGGCTTGAGCTCGAGCCCCACGAGGAAGAGCATCATCACCACGCCAAACTCGGCAAAATGCATGATGTCGTGGCCACCGTGGCCCACCAGTCCGAGCACGAACGGCCCAATGATGATGCCGGCGAGCAGATAGCCGAGAACGGAGCCTAGCCCGAGGCGCTTGGCTAGCGGCACGCCAATAACGGCTGCCGCGAGGTAGACGAAAGCGTGACCGAGCACGTCGGTCACGACGCACCTCGCTCTGCCAGCAGCAAGCTCTCGAATTCCTGGTTCAACGTGCTAGCCGCGCTGGCTTTCTCCACGTCGAGCAAGCCGTCCTGCAGGGCGCTGAGTAGACCCTGATACGCCCGCGCGTGGGGCTCCACGTCTTCTGCCCCGGCGATGCGCAAGCTGGCGTGCACCACGAATGGCGCGAGAAAGCGCATGCCGCACAGATGTGCCGTTTGATCGAAAGGAGCGAGCAGCTCGCGCATCGTGAAGCGGTTGTACCCGGTCTTCTGATAGGCGGCGGCAGGGCCTCCCGTCGTCACGGCGTTGAAGGTGACTTTGCCGCGTAGCTGGTCGCCGCCATGTCCGTATGCCCAGCCATGCTCGAGCACCAGGTCTTGCCATTCCTTGAGCATGGCGGGCGCCGAGTACCAGTAAAACGGATGCTGAAAGACGATGACGTCGTGCTCGAGCAGCAAGGCTTGCTCGCGCGGCACGTCGATGTACAGCGTCGGGTACTCCTCATAGAGGTCACGCACGGTGACCCCCTTCAGCTCGCGGGCGGCCCGGGCGAGCTCGCGGTTCACGCGTGAGCGCTCGAGGGCAGGGTGGGCCAACAACACCAAAATTTTCTGTCTCAAAGGTCCCGTCGCGACTTTACACCCGAGCGGATGGCACTGGAACGACGATACAGTCTGGCGGGTTCTTTCTGCAGTCGAGGAAGCAGCTGCGCCTGCTCGGCGTTGCGACACACTTGGTGACTGCTGAGTGGCGAGCCCGGCTACTCATCCTGAAGTGACGACTGCGCCGCGGCTGCTGTGGCCACGCCCAGGGCGCTCTCTGCGCAAGCGTCTCTCTTCCCCACAAGGAGTCTGTGTGCTGCGAATCAATTGGATGTGCTCGGTAGGTTTGATGGCTGCTCTCGGATGTTCCGACCCCGACTCAGCCGGTGGTGATGGCGCTTCGGGCGGCTCCGGCAATCTCGCCGGCGGAGGATCCTCCGGCCTCGGCGGTACCGCGTCGCCCAGTGTTGGAGGCGGAGCAGGGTCTACCAGCTCGGGTGGTGGTGGATCGACCGTCGGAGGCGCCAGCTCCTCCACCGGAGGCACGGTTGGCGTCGGGGGCTCGCAGGCGGGTCAATCTGGCACCGCCGCCAGCGCAGGAGGTCCAACCAACGGCGGGAGCGGTGGCGCGTCTGGCGGCGCCGGCGGCGGCACCTCGGGCTCCGCCGGTGCGGGTATGGCTGGCGCCGGGATGGGTGGCGTGGGTGGCGCTGGCACCGCCGGGTCTGCCGGCGCCAGCAGTGGCGGTACGAACACCGGCGGCGGAAGCGGCGGCGGTCTGACCAGTGCAGCCTACGCGCCGTGTGCCGTTTGCCACGGGGCCAAGGGTGAGGGGGTCGCGATGCTGGGTCCGGAGATTCAGCACCCCGTCAGGGACTATGCGACGTGGGTGATCCGAAATGGAAGAAGCGGCCACCCGAGCTTTTCCAAATCCGTGATGCCCGCGAATAACGCAACCATGCTCCCCGACGCGGCGCTCAACGGCATGCTCGATGCGCTAGCGGCGTTGCCGAAGCCAACGACCGGCGAGGCACTCTACAAAGACTATTGCGCGAATTGTCACGGCGACAAGGGCACCAACGGCCCCGCGGCACACAGCGCCAAGGCGACCACGGCGATCACCACCATGCACGTCCGCAGCGGTCACAACCTGACGCAATATTCGATGCGGGCGAAGTACATGCCGAAGTGGATGAGCTCCGAGCTCAGCGACGCGGAGATCGGATCGATCAGCACGTATCTCAATTCGCTCTGAACCAGCGGCCCGGGCTGCCGGGCGGTCCGACCTGCAGGAGGGGGGGGCTGCCGTGTCCACCCGAAGCGCCCGAGCTTCGGGGGCGGAGGCGTTCCAAAGAGGCCGTTCTTCGCTTATTCTGCGCGGCCCCATGCACTATCGCGTCCTTGGCCGTACGGGCCTCCGTGTCTCTGTCCTGAGTTATGGCTCGTCGCCGCTGGGCAGTGTGTTCCGCGCGACGGATGACGACGAAGGGATCCGCACCGTTCGCACGGCGCTCGACCTGGGCATCAACTTTCTGGACACGTCGCCCTACTACGGCCTGACCAAAGCCGAGAGTGTCCTCGGGCGGGCCCTTCGAGGCGTTCCGCGAGAGAGCTACTACCTGGCCACCAAGGTCGGCCAATACGCTGATGGCGTATTCGATTTCTCCGCGGCTCGGGTCGCGAGCAGCCTGGACGAAAGCTGCGCCCGCCTCGGGGTCGATTACGTGGATCTCCTGCAATGCCACGACGTGGAGTTTGCCGACCTCGACCAGATCGTGAACGAGACGTTGCCCGCCCTGGTGCGGCTGCGGGAGGCTGGCCGCATTGGCCACATCGGCATCACTGGGCTCCCGCTCAAAGTCTTCCGCGCCGTGCTCGACCGCGTGGAAACGGGCGTGGTCGAGACGGTGCTCTCGTTTTGCCACTACGAGCTGAACGACACGACTCTCGACTCGATCATTCCTTATCTGCGCGAACGCCAGCTCGGGATCATCAACGCTTCGCCGACCGGAATGGGGTTGCTGTCCGAGCGCGGCGCCCCAGCTTGGCACCCGGCGCCGCGCTCCATGCTGGAAGGCAGCCGACGAGCGGTGGAGTATTGTCAGAGCATCGGGGTGGACATCACCAAGCTCGCGGTGCAATTCGCCGTCAGTCACCCCGCCATTGCCACGACGCTGGTCGGCACGGCCAGCCCTGCGAACATCCGCAAGAATGTTGCGTATCTGGAGGAGCCCATCGACTTCGAGCTGATGGCGCGGGTCCTCGAAATCCTCAAGCCCATCAAGGATCATAACTTCACTCGGGGTCGACCTGAAAACCAGGACCCGATCGTAAGCTGAGGCCTGCTTGTCGCCCTACGAAGCGCCCCTCGCCCAGGTTGCCGCCGAACGGCAGCGACAGACCAATCTCGAACAGATCCCCAGCTTCGAGCTGTGTCGGGGACACCGCGCGCGCTTGACCGACCTGCTTCTGTCGCTCGCCTCTCCGGGGGCCCGGCTCTGCGTGCTGGGAGCTGGCAACTGTTACGACCTGGAGCTCGCCGTGCTAGCCGAGGAATACCAGGCGATTCATCTCGTCGACATCGACTCCGACGCGCTCGACCGTGCCTTCGAAAGGTTGCCGCCGCCTGCGCGCGCGCGCATCGTTCGGCATTCGCCCGTGGACCTCTCGGGCATGTTGTCCGACCTCGAACGCTGGCGCCAGAACGCGGTGAGCCTGGACGAGGTGCTAGCCCTGCCAGCGCGAACGGCGGCGAGTGTGGAGGCGAGCGTAGGCGGCGACTTCGACGTCGTGCTGTCGGCGTGTCTCCTCACGCAAATGCAGCTTTCGATTCTCGAGGCGCTCTCGGACACTCACCCCTTGTTCGCCGCCGCACGGGAGACCCTCAACCTGACTCACATGCGGACGCTGTCGCGCTTGCTATCGCCTTCCGGTATCGCGCTCTGCGCAACGGACGTGACCTCGAGCCACACGGCTCCTCTCGCCGAGCTGGATCCAAACCAGGACCTGCGGCCCCTCTTCGAGCGATACGTCGCCGACAACAATGTCTTTCACGCGGTGCACCCGCTGCGCTGGCCCATGCTCGTGCGCGACGATCCGGTGCTGAATGCCGAGGTCGCCGTTTCCAGACCCTTGGCGGTCTGGCTCTGGCAGAACAGCCCCACGCTGTTCTTTTTAGTTTACGTTTTTGCGTTGCGCAGAATCGCGCCCGCGGCCGCCGAACCAACTCCAGCGATGCGTTGAGGGGGCGCTTCGC
>DASQDA010000467.1:0-3237 GCA_035634435.1 Polyangiaceae bacterium | reverse complement strand
GCCGTCGAGTCGTGCCCGGACGAAGCCTTCGCGCCTCAGGCGCTCCAGTTGCGGCGCGAGGCTGCCCAGGTTGCGCCGGAGGATCGGCGCCAGGAGAGCGACGCGCGCGCCGTCCTCGCGTGCGGCGATGGCGTCGACGATCTCCTGCACCGTGTACGCACGCAGGACCTTTCCGGATTTGGGACAGTGAGGGACGCCGACCCGCGCGTACAGCAAGCGCAAGTAGTCGGCAATCTCCGTGACCGTGCCGACCGTCGAGCGCGGGCTCTTCCCCAGTCCGCGCTGCTCGATGGCGATCGCTGGGCTCAAGCCTTCGATGCTCTCCACTCGCGGCTTGGGCAGCTGATCCAGAAACTGCCGCGCATAGGCAGAGAGGGATTCCACGTAGCGGCGCTGTCCCTCCGCATAGATGGTATCGAAGGCGAGCGAGGACTTGCCTGAGCCGCTAGGCCCGGTGATCACCACAAGGCGATTGCGCGGGAGCTCGCAGCTCACATCCTTCAGGTTGTGCTGCGAGGCGCCTCGGACGACCAAGGTATCCATGGGTCGCGAGCCCGCTGGTGTACCATGCTTTGCTGTTGCTCGTGGTGCGCTGGTCCGAGTGCGGACAACGCGCGTCTCGGTCGCATGGCCGATGGCGGTTGGTAGGCGGGGCGCCATGCTCGTCGAATTCCGTGGGCGCGCCCTGTTGCCGTGCGGGCGCCCTTCGACTAGCGTTGCGCGCGGTGCCGGTCCTCCGCCCGTTCTCCGTTACTCAAGCCAGCTCAGACCGGAATCTCACTCCTTGCGCTGGGGCTTGTTTCAAAGATCTCAGGGCCCATAGCTCAATCGGTCAGAGCCCCCGGCTCATAACCGGGTTGTTCCTGGTTCGAACCCAGGTGGGCCCACTGGCCGTGCCTCGCGTATGAAGCTTTTCTTGCACGTCTTTTCATCCCCGTCGTCACGCCTGCGCCCGCTTGCGGCTCAGTCCGGCGGCGGCGCTTAGCCCGAAGGAGTCGATTCCGAAAGTGACTATCCAGGCGCAAATCGAGGTGCTCGAAGCCCTCGCGGCCGTTGACGCAGAGCTTAAGGAACTGAACGACGCCCTGACTCTCGAGCGCGATTTGCTGCGCAGCAAGCAGAGCCACTTGTCGGGCTTGGACGAGCGCTTCGAACGCAACCGCAAGAACGTCGAGGAGATGGAGCGGGCGCGCAACGACCTGATGGGCGAGCTCCGCCAGACCGCCGCTCAGGTCGAACGCTCACGTGAGAAGCTTTCGCGTTGCCGAACCGAGCGCGAGGCGAATGCGGCTCAGCGCGAGCTCGAGGAGCTCCGGAAGATCTATCGCGACCGTGAGCAGGAAGTCGAGAAACTCGAGATTCTGATCTCTCAGGGACGCGAGGAGTCCGCGCAGGTCGCGACCGAGCGCGGCAAGCTCGCGGGCGATCTGGGTGCCAATGAAGGGGACGTCCTGGGGCGGTTGACCGCGTCGGAAAAGATAGCCGCGGAAAAGACGGCGGCACGCGAGGCGTTGGCCAAGGGCGTCACGCCTCAGATCTACCGCCGCTACGAGCTCATCCGCAAACGCAAGGGAACGGCGCTGGCCCACACCACTACGGGAACCTGCAGCGCCTGCCATATGCAGTTGCCGCCAATGCAGTTTCAGAAGCTCTTGCGTGGCGACGAGTTCGATCAGTGTCCAAGCTGCAATCGTATCTTGTACTTTCGTCCTGGCACGCCTGGTCAGGTCAACGACGCGTCGGAGAATGCGTGAGCCTCGCGCCCCAGCTCCTGCCCGATCCGCTGCGTCACGAGCACGCATGGTGTCCCTGGCGAGCCCGCGTTCAGACTGAGCGGGCGCTGGATGAGCTCCGGGGCCGGCAGGCACCACCATGAAGGCCTGCCCGTTGTGCGGTCGGCTTTACCCGCACGACGCCGGGTTCTGCCCGGTCGATGGCGCTCAGCTGGGGCGCGCCACCCAGGTTCCGGTCGCACCCGACGCCCACGATAGCCGCATCGGCCAGCTGATCTCCCAGCGCTACCAGATTCGTCGGGTGGTCGCGGACGGCGGCATGGGGCGCGTTTACGAGGCACTCGATCTGCAGCAGCGGCGCAACGTAGCGGTCAAAGTCCTGCATCAAGAGGTGGCCGTCGATACCGTCTCCGTCGAGCGCTTCAAGCGCGAGTTTGCCGTCAGTGAGCAGCTGCCGCACGACCACATCGTCGACGTTCTGGATTTCCAGCCGACGAGCGATGGCTCCTACGCCCTGGTGATGGAGTTTCTGTATGGCGAGGAGCTGCGTGCCACGCTCAAACGCGAAGGCGTGATCTCGCCGGCGCGAGTCGTTCGCATGCTGAGCCAGCTGGCGATCGGCTTGGACGAAGCGCACGCGCGACAGTTCGTGCATCGCGATCTGAAACCGGAGAACCTGTTCCTCTGTCAAACCACCGACGGTGACATCGTCAAGCTCCTCGACTTCGGCTCCGTCAAGGACAAGGGCGAGACCGCCAAGAAGCTCACCGTGCTCGGCACGACGATCGGCTCGCCCTTTTACATGGCACCCGAGCAAGCGCAGGGGCTCGATACCCTCGACCAGCGAGCAGACGTGTGGGCGCTCGCCGCCATCGTCTACGAATGTGTCTGCGGCCGGGTACCCTTCATCGGCAACAACGGTCCCAGCATCTTGCTGGAGATCCTCACCAAAGAGCCGCAGCCGGTCAGCGTGCTCGCACAAGGTAAGAAGTACCCGGTGCCCCCCACGCTCGACCGGGTGCTTGCGCATGGGTTCAAGAAGACACCCTCCTTGCGTATCCCGTCGGTTGGGGCGCTCGCAGATGCCGTGGGTGGGGCCTACGGCCTGGCAGGCAATCATCTGGAGTGGGCGAAGGTGCGCGAGCTGGAGCTCACGGAGCGCATCTCCGCCAAGCTGCCCGGGTTGATGGCAGCGGGCGCGACCGCTGCGGTGCCGACGACGGCCGACTCCTTCTTCGGCGAGACCGGCGCCCTGGACGATCCATTCGGTGGAGCCAGCGCCGGCCCGGGCCCCGAAGCCGCGCCCCCGCGCGGAGCCCAACCGCTGCCAACCAGCCAGCTGGCGACACCCACCACCAGCACCGAGGACATGGTCGCGCTGACGATTCCCAAGCAGGGGAACTCCCTGCTGATCGTCGCGATTGTGGCGGGCCTGGTGGTTATTGGTGTCTTGCTGGTGCTCCTGCTCGGCCTGCTCGACTGAGGCCCCGGGCGGGAGCCCGGC
>DASQDA010000466.1:0-7181 GCA_035634435.1 Polyangiaceae bacterium | reverse complement strand
CGCTCGTCGCTCAACAGGTCACCGCACGTGCCGTGGCCGAGGAGCTCGAGGGGCAGCTCGCGCGCGCTCGCGCCGAACGTCAGTCCGCCGACGCCGCGCTGGCCACCCTGCGGAGCGGCGCGCGCAGCGAAGAGCGCGCCGGAGCGACCGCGCGAGTCGAAGCTGCGGAGGCCGCGCTCGCCATCGAGGACAAACAGCTCGGCAAGCTGGTGCTGCGCGCGGGCCGCCAGGGACGCGTGCTCGACGTGCATGTCGAACCTGGCGAGGTGGTGGCCGCCGGCACCCCGGTGGTCAGCGTGGGTGATACCCGGCACCCGTACATCGAGGTGTTCGTGCCACAAGGTGACCTGCAGGGCGTGGCGGTGGGCACGCGTGCGGAGGCACGCGTCGATACCGAGCAGCAAGCTTTCAGCGGCCGGGTCGAGCACGTGGCGCAACAGACCGAGTTCACCCCGCGCTTCGTTTTCAGCGAACGTGAGCGGCCGAATCTCGTCGTGCGTGTGCGCGTGCGTGTCGACGACCCGGATGAGCGCCTGCACGCGGGGGTTCCGGCTTTCGTGAAGTTGCAGCGCAACGTGGAGCGGAGTGGAGCGCCATGACCTTCGACTCGTCTCCTTGGGCGATCGAGACCAAGCGGCTTCAGCGCCGCTTCGGCGATCTGGTGGCCGTGCAGGACATCACGCTCAAGGTGCGCCGCGGCGAGATCTTCGGCGTGCTCGGCCCGAACGGTGCCGGAAAGTCGACCACCATTCGTATGCTGTGCGGCATCCTGGATCCAAGCTCCGGAAGCGGGAAAGTCGTCGGTTACGACATAGTCAAGGAGCCCGAGCGTATCAAAGAGCGCATCGGGTACATGACCCAACGCTTCAGCCTCTACGAGGATCTCAGCGTGCACGAGAATCTGCGCTTCTACGCGGGCATCTACGGCCTCGGTCTACGCGCGGGGCGCGGGCGGGTGGACGAGGTGCTCGAAAGCAGCGGCCTCACCACGCGTCGCAAGCAGCTAGCAGGCACCCTGTCAGGCGGCTGGAAACAGCGCGTGGCGCTGGCATGCGCGACGATTCATCAACCGCCGCTGCTCTTCCTCGACGAGCCCACCGCCGGGGTCGACCCCGTCAGCCGGCGCGAATTCTGGGAGCAGATCCACCGTATTTCAAACGAGGGCACCACGGTGCTGCTCACGACGCACTACATGGACGAAGCGGAACGCTGCCATCGGCTCGCCTTCATCTTCAGCGGGCGCCTGCTCGGCGTGGGAACGCCCGAGGAGATCATCGCGGCGCGTCAGCTGCGCGCAGTGGAGCTCGAGGTCGAAGAGGCGGCACGAGTGGGCGACGTGCTGCGCGCCCTGCCCGAGATCGACGAGGTGGCACACTATGGGCATCTGGTGCGCGTTGCCACCCGCGGCAATGTGGAGCCGGAGTCGTTCGTTCGCGGAAAGCTCGCCGCGGCCGGTCTGCGCGTGCTCAGCGTACGCCCGTCGCGCGTGAGCGTCGAGGACGCCTTCGTCTCCACGGTGAGAGCCGAGGCGCGAGCGGCGCAAGGGCAACGACAATGACCTGGCGCCCCTGGATCGTGGCGTGGAAGGAGCTGCTGCAGCTGCGGCGTGACCGGCTCACCATCGCGATGATGGTGGTGCTGCCGATCGTTCAGCTGTTGCTATTCGGCTATGCGATCAACACGGACGTCCGGCACTCACCGACGCTGATCTACGACCAGGATCACAGCGCCGAATCGCGGGACGTGTGGCGCAGTCTCGAAGTGACCGGCTTCTTCGATGTTGTGGGCCATGTGGCCAGCTATGCCGAGATCGAGCGCCGCATCCGCAGCAACGAGGCTCGCGTGGCGCTGATCATCCCCCGAGACTACGGCTCCGATCTGACACGCGGACGCAGCACCGCGCTGCAGCTCATCGTCGACGGATCGGACCCCCAGACGGTTGCGAGCGCCACCAACACCGCGGGCGCGCTGGTTGCTGCGCGTTCCAGCCGCCTGCTCGTGAGGCGCTTCCCGGCCGCAGACGCGGCGACGGACGCGCTCCGCCTGGAGCCAAGCATCTGGTACAACCCGGACCTGCGCACCGCTGTGCATGTGGTACCGGGGCTGGTCGGCGTGATCCTGACCATGACCATGGTCATGCTCACCTCGATGGCAATTGCACGCGAGTGCGAGCGCGGCACCCTGGAGCAGCTCATCGTCTCGCCGGTGCGCAGTGTCGAGCTGATGGTTGGCAAGATCGTGCCCTATGTCGGCATGGGCTACGTTCAGATGACGTTGATCCTGGTGGTCGGCGGGCTGATCTTCGACGTTCCGCTGACGGGCTCGCTTCCCCTTCTCTATCTGCTCGCGTTCGTGTTCATCGCGGCTAATCTGGCGCTCGGCCTGTTTTTCTCGACACTGGCCAAGACGCAGCAACAAGCGATGCAAATGTCGTTCTTCTTCCTGCTACCGAACATCCTGTTGAGCGGCTTCATGTTTCCCTTCGAAGCGATGCCGAGACCGGCGCAAGTGCTCGCTCAAGCGCTCCCGCTGACGCACTTCCTGCGCATCGTGCGTGGCATCACGCTCAAGGGCGCCGGCTTCAGCGACGTTCGGCTCGACTTCCTTTGGTTGCTGGCGCTGCTGGGCGGGCTGGTGCTGCTCGCCTCGCTCCGCTTCAGCAAGAAGCTTGCCTGATGGTCCGCCCCAAGAGCGACATCGACCTCCGGATCGTGCATGCCGCGCGAGCTCGGTTCTTGACGGAGGGTGTCGACGGAGCATCGCTCCGCGCCATCGCCAAGGACGCCAACACCAGCATTGGCATGGTTTACTACTACTTCCCGAACAAGGACGACCTGTTCCTGGCCATCGTCGAGGAGGTGTACGAGCGCTTGCTGGCGGACTTGGCACTCGCGCTTGCTCCGGAAGTGCCAGTTGGCGAACGTATCGAGCGCCTCTATGCGCGCGTGGGGCGTCTCAGCGACGAGGAGCTCCTGGTCATGCGCCTGGTCGTGCGCGAGGCGCTGGTCTCCTCCAGTCGCCTCGACCGCATCATCGAGCGTTTTCAGCGCGGCCACATCCCGCTCGTCTTGCGCACCATCGCCGACGGCCTGGCGGACGGAACGCTGGACCAGCGGCGTCATCCGCTCGTTCTCATCTCCTCCGTCGTTGCGGTCGGCCTCGTGCCACAGGTGGTTCGTCGCGTGCTTGCCGAGCGCTTACCTGGCCTTGGCTTACCTCAGGGCACCGATCTCGCACGGCAGCTCGTGGAAGTGCTCTTGCATGGGATCGGAGCCGTGCCGAGCGGCGGACGGGCCGAGGAATAGCGGGCCAGGAACCACACTTTGTACACGCTGCGCCGTTTGGTTATGAACGGTTTGCGAGCGCGCGGGCACCCACAGGCACTCTCCGGTGAAACACCGCATCCTCTCGAGACGTCGGACTCCGCGAGCCGTTGTGGCTTTGCCTGCCGCTCTGATGCTGTTCCTGCTGGGCGCCGGCAGCGCCAGCTCGCCCCAGGTCACCAGCTCACGAATGGGCGCGCTCGGGCCGCTCGGCGCTTACCTCTTGGCTGCCGGGCAACGGACCGGCTTCGAGGGCCGCGTGGTGGCAAGGCTCGATGCGGGGTCCTATCGCTACCTGCAGGTCGAACGCGCTGACGGCAGCCGCAGCTGGGTGGTGACGCTGACGTCATCGGCGCAGACGAGCTCGGGAGCTTCGAGGGTTTGGGTGGTGCCCGTGGGCCACGCGGCGCGATTCGCGTCGAAGCGGCTCGGGCGCGACTTCAACGATCTCTATTTCGGTTTGGTGCGGCCTCGGTAGCCATGGAAAGGGTCCTCAACGTGAACACAAGAAACGCGTCTCAGCTCGCCGCCTTGGTGGCGATTCTCAGCGCCTTGACGACGAGCGCTTGTAGCGATGAACCGACTGAGTCTCCGGCAGGCGCCGGAGCCGGGGGAGGCGCAGCCAACGGGAAGCCACCGAGCTCAGCTGGACAAGGCTCCGATCCGTTCCGGGCCTGCTCTAGGGCAATCCTGGAGCCCGATTGGCGCGAGGACGCACCGCTCGTAGGTCCAGGCGTGGACCCCGCGAGCGGTGAGCTCGAGCCGGGCAGTTACAGGATCGCGACCACCTACTTGCCCGTGAAACCAGAAAAGGCAGCAGCGGTTCTGGAGCTTTCCGGACCCATCATCCAGACGCTGCAGAGCTCACGCGGGCTGGTCGCCGTGGCCACGGGACAGTCGGCGAGCTGCGCCGCATTCCGGACGTTGACGGTGTGGGAAAGCGAAGAGGACATGCTCGCGTTCGTGCTCAGTCCGGCTCACGTCCGCGCGATGGCGGAGACCTCTGCGATCAGCCGAGGCTCTACCGCCACCATCAGCTGGCAAGGCTCGGCCGCCGATGGCTCCTGGGAGCGCGCCGTCGAACGCCTCTTGGGCGCGCAGGACACCGAGCTCTGAGCGCTGGGCCCATGTGCCGACCGTGCGCTTCGCGGTATAAGGTGGGCTCCATCCATCAGGGAGCAGCCATGTCGAACGAGCGAGGGTACTTGGTCATCACCGCGGTCGGACCCGATCGACCCGGGATCGTGAGCGCCTTGTCGGGTCGAATGCACGCGGCCGGCGCCAATCTCGAGGACAGCCGCATGGCCGTTCTGGGCGGCGAGTTCGCCCTGCTGTTGCTGGTCTCGGGCGCCGAGTCGGCCCTGGCGCGCATCGAGGCGGACGCTCCGGAGGCAGAAGCAACCCTCGGGCTGCGACTGCTGCACAAGCGCACCAGCGGGGTTCGGTTGCCCCGCAACGTGCTGCCTTATTCAATCCGCGTGAGCGGCTTCGATCGCCCCGGCATCGTGCAGGCAGTCACGCGCATCCTGGCCGAGCGCGCCGTCAACGTGAGCTCGCTCGAATCGCGTCTGGCCTACGCTCCGCATAGCGGAACGCCGCTGTTCGTTCTCGAGGCCGATCTCGAGGTGCCCTCGGAGCTTGCGCTCAGTGGACTGCGACGCGAGCTAGCGTCGCACTGCGAGCAAGAAAATCTCGACCTGACGCTGGAAGCCCGCGGCTGAGGTCCGATCAGGGCGTCGCCTTGCGCGCTTCGGGCCCCAACAAACCCAGAAAAGCAAAGAACTGCGCCGTCGTTTCCGTCGTGTTGCCAGCGCGGCGTCGGCGTTGCTGACGGCGGTTCCACTCCGCTATCTTCCGCTGATACGCCTGCGTAGCCGTCTGGTATTCAGCGTGCAGCTGCTTGAGGTCGCAAGGGTCGTTGCTTCCGTCGAGCTCGTACTTGCAGTCAGTGGCGTCGATCAGCTTCAGTCGTTTCAACTTACCGCGTCGGTCGTAGCTAGGGTCGAACGGGAAAATGCGGCACCCCAGCGGACGCGCTGCGTAGATCCTGCAGCGGTCCTCGTCGCCGAGGTATCGGCAGGCGCCGAGCTGATGACGCAGCACCATGACACGCCTGCCCTGGCGCAAGCTCACGAACGCCTCGGGTTCGTTGTCGAGGTCGATGGCGTCCTTGTCGATGAAGCGCACGATGTCGGCTGGCGCGTCCCCCGTATGCTCACTAATGCGCGCGAGGTCGCTGTCCGTGAGCGGGAGCAGCGGGTCGCGACAACAGTTCCCGCAACCCGTGCAGCGAAATCTTAGGAGCTCGACCGGGGCGACCACCGTCGCGCATTCTTCCCGGGGTCGAGCCAAGAGCGCAAGCGGCGATCCCCGCACGGGCGCTTCAGCGCCGCCCAACGGACAGCCGGGCCAAGCGGCCGGCAGCACCCTGGGCACGCCCAAGTTGCGTGCTGCACGGCAAATGGGCCATCGAGTTTTTGGGTGAGCAGAAAATGTGCGAAAATCCGGATGAATGTCTCTGAAGATCGACCAGGACCACTCGCGCTTTCGGGGCATCGTGCGGGGTCGGATCCGCCAGAACTTGCGCCGCTATATCTCGCAGGGAGAGATGCTCGGTCGCAAGGGCAAAGATCTCGTCAGCATCCCCATTCCTCACATCGACATCCCCCGCTTTGTCTTCGGCGACAAACAGAAGGGCGGCGTCGGCCAAGGCGACGGCGAAGTCGGTGACTCCGTCGGGGGTCAAGAGGAGTCACAGGAAGGTGCTGGCAAGGCGGGCAAAGACGCCGGCGAGCACGTGCTCGAGGTCGACGTCACGCTCGACGAGCTCGCCGACATCCTGGGAGAAGAGCTCGAGCTTCCCGCCATCGAGAACAAGGGGAAGAGTCGCATCATCGCGGCAAAGGACCGCTACACCGGGATTCGGCGCGTCGGACCGGAGTCCTTGCGCCACTTCAAGCGCACCTACCGTGAGGCGCTGAAACGCGCGATCGCTAGCGGCGTCTACAACCCGGCGATGCCGCTGGTCGTTCCCCAGCACGAAGACAAACGCTTTCGCTCGTGGAAGGAGGATCTGGAGCCGATCGCCAACGCGGTGATCATCTACATGATGGACGTCTCGGGTTCGATGGGCGACGAGCAAAAGGAAATCGTGCGCATCGAAAGCTTCTGGCTCGATGCCTGGCTGCGGCGCCAATACAAGGGCCTCGAGAGCCGCTACATCATCCACGACGCCGTTGCCCGCGAGGTCGATCGCGAGACGTTTTTCAAGACGCGCGAGTCGGGGGGCACCATGATCTCAAGCGCTTACCGCCTGGCCGCTCAGCTCGTCGATCAGCACTACCCGAGCAGCGAGTGGAACATTTATCCGTTCCACTTCTCCGACGGGGACAACTGGTCGATGGAGGACACGTTGACCTGCGTGGAGCTCTTGAAGAAGGAGCTCTTGCCGCGGGTGAATATGTTCGCCTACGGACAGGTCGAGAGCCCCTACGGCTCCGGCCAGTTCATCAAGGACATGCGCGAGCATTTCGCTAGTGACGAGCGCGTGGTGACCAGCGAGATTCGCGACCGCGACGCCATCGTCAACAGCATCAAAGACTTTCTCGGCAAGGGGAAATGATCGATGTCTCAGTTTGCCACCAACACTACGTTGCCGCGCTACCTGCAGGTCGAGCAGGAGAAGATCGAGAAGATTGCCAAGCAACAGGGCCTGGATTTCTTCCCCGTGATCTTCGAGATGCTCAGCTACGATCAGATGAACGAAATCGCCGCCTATGGCGGGTTTCCGAACCGCTATCCGCACTGGCGATTCGGCATGGAGTACGAGCGCCTGAGCAAGAGCTACGAGTACGGCTT
>DASQDA010000465.1:0-3929 GCA_035634435.1 Polyangiaceae bacterium | reverse complement strand
AGATCGGCGAGCAACGCGCGCGTGATCCGCTGGTTTCTGCGCTAAAAATCGCGGACAAGGACAGCCGCAAGAAGTACCTGGAAGCTCTGCGTGACGGCATCGGCACCGAGGGTCTGGTGCTCGCGCTCGCTTCTTCGTCCGACGAGGAAAAGCTCGCTTGGTACCAGACCAAGCAGGTCTTCGACATGATCCATGATCCCAAGAATGGGGGTCAGGGGCTGAACGACCCCGGGGGCGCCAACGCGTTGTATGACTACATCGAGAGCAAGCCGCACGTGCACTACCAGTGGCGAGCAGCCGTCGCGCTCGCGGCCATCGGTGACGTGCGGGCGGTGCCCACTTTGGCGCGGCGTCTGCGCATGGATCCGCTCAAGATCTACAGCGACCAGCGCGATTGGGAGATGGAGCTCAAGCGCGACGACAACGAGCGCGTGATCGCCTCGCGCATGATCGCGGACCTGGCAGTGATGCACCCGGACAAGCGTCCGCTCATTGCCGAACAGTCGGAGGATGCCGTCATCTTCTGGATCCACGAGTTGCCTTCTCCGCATGCCAACGGGCTGCGTGCCCTCGCAGCGATGGAGTCCACCAAGGACCTGGCCGCGCTGCGCAAGTGGGCCAACCCAAAGGTGCCGCTGCCCAAAGAAGGACAGCAACCGCCCATGCCCGAGGAGTTCGTCATCGCGCAGAGTGCGCTGCGCTACGTGGGCTGGATCAAGGATCCGCCGTCCTGGCCCGTGCTCGAGCAAGCCATTCGCGCGCGCCCTCCCGAGTACGACGTGACCATGGAAGGCCTGATGCAGGGAGGCCTCGCGATCTTGGGTATGTCGCTGCGAGCGGTTGGCGTCGGTGCAGCCGACGGGTTCTCGGAGTGGGGTGACCACAAGGCCTTCAAGACGCTGCTCGACTACATCGTGGAACCGAAGAACAACGAACAGTCACGCATGAGCGCGTGTGCTGCGCTGGCCTGGGTGGCCAAGCCCGAGGACTTCCTGGAGATTGCCAAGAAGATCCAGGAGTACAGCGGTGCCGAGAAGTCGGATCAGTTTCGGCGAGCCTGCTTGCTCGAGACGCTCATCCAGCGTCCGGTGCCTGGCACTGCCGCTGCGCTGCTCTCGCTCATGACGGAGCAGTCCGGTCTGGAGACGCGGCATCAGGTGGCGCGCGCCATCGCCAAGGGAGGCTTCGATGCCAGCGTCGAGGCCAAGCTCTTCGAGATGATGGGCAACGAGGTGCTGATGAACGATGCTGCCTTGGCGCTCATCCTCGGCGGCTCGTCCGAGACCGCAGCTCGCGCCGTGGCGCAGTACGGCACCAAGCACAAGGCTGCCCTCGATGACCTCGGTGAGCTCTGGTACCGAAGCTTCGGCTACTGGTCCATCGAAGACCTCGAATCGGGTCTCCTGTTCAAGTACGTCGATAACGCGGACGCCATCAGCCGCGTGAGCATCAACCTGACGCCGCAGGAGTGGGCACGCGTGATGCTGATGCGTCAGCTGGACAATCTCGTCTTCGACAACGGTCCGCACTCCTTCACGCGTGTCGTCTTGCGCCAGAAGCTCTCCGAGATGGCGCGCGGCTCGGATGCTGCCAAGCGCGACGGCGCGGTGCGCACGCTCAAGTTCATGAAGGAGCAGGGCGTGCTCCTGGCGTTGCGCGATGAAACTGGCCCGGTCGGGCAGCTTGCGCGCGATGCCTACTTCGAGCTCATCAACCCCAAGGTGGTGCTGGGCGTGAAGCTGCCAGATGCAGAGTGAGCCGCGCGCTCGAACGGACGCAGCGACGCTGGGTCGCCCTCCTTGGCGTGGCGACCCTGGCGGGCTGCGGCGCGGGGCGTGAAGCGAACGAGCCGCGAAGCTCCAGCGGCTCACTTGCCTTGAACGCGCCGGCGGAGCTCCTGACGCGGGCGTGTGTGGCCGGCGGTCCCGAGCGCTGTTTCGACGCGACGGACGACAACTGCAACGGCATCATCGACGAAGGCTGCGGCATTGCGACGGGCCCGGTGCAGTTCGTGGTGGCGTGGGACGGAGCTCAGGTCGATGTCGATTTGCTTGTCACCGATCCATCGGGTGAGCTCGCGGAAGTCGGGCGGCCGCTGCGCAGCGGGTTGACCAAGCAGCGGGATTGTCCCGGCGCGAGCGGAGAGTGTCGCGGCATCAACCTCGAGAATGTTTTTCTGGACGCGCCGCTCGCACTCCGCGGCAACTACGGAGTGCGGGTCGTGCTGGAGAGCCTGGGGGCCGAGAACCCACCAATCGTGGTGCGTTTCGGCGCTCGGGTCGGACCAAAAACGTATCGTTTCGAGCTGCGCCTTGCACGGCTCCACGATGGCTTTTCTGCCACCTTTCCCCTCTGATGCGACCTGGGGCGCGTAACTGGGTGCACTGAAACGTCACCGCCGCGTGTAGTATCCGCAAGCGCGCGGACCAACTGCTGTGCTAGCCAGGGAATGCGCGCGGCAACGGCGCGGTTCTGGTTCGATATGGATCGCAGCGTCCCCGGTGCTATGCTCGCGTGAGTCGTACCGGCCGGTGCACCAGCGCTCGGAGACGTCATTATGGGATCGCTCAGCCCAATCCACTGGATCATCGTTATCGTCATTGTCCTGCTGCTGTTTGGGCCGGGCCGTCTTGCCGGCGTGGGCAAAGGCCTCGGCGAGGGTATCCGCTCGTTCAAAAAGGGCATTACCGACGACACTCCCGAAGGCGAAGACAAGCCCGACAACAAGCGGCTGCCCGACAACAAGCCGAGCTAAGCAGCAGCAGGAACACGGGCGGCCCCGCGAGCGCGGCGTTGTGCTCCGTCCTGAGTGAAGCCGTTCGCCCTTCGGGTGCTCGACGCCCCTGTTTGTGTGCCTTGGTCTCCGCGCGGCCTGCCGATTGCCGCGCTGTCCGCCCCGCCTCGCACGACGTACGAGGCGTTCGGCAGTGAGCGTCAGAGTCCGGAGGCGGTTGCCGTCACGCGGCGCCGGGCGCGCCACTCGCGGACGATTTCGATCACGGCGGGAAGCACGCTGAGAATGATGATCGCCAGGATCACCAGGTGGAACTGCTTCTTCACGAACGGCAGGTTCCCGAACAGGTAGCCGGCGGGTACGAAAAAGCACACCCACAGGACCGCGCCTACCACATTGAAGGTGGCAAAGCGGCGGTACAGCATCTGCCCGATGCCAGCGACGAAGGGGGCGAACGTGCGGATGATCGGGATGAAGCGCGCGATGATGATCGTCTTGCCGCCGTACTTTTGATAGAAGGCCTGCGTTCGCAACAGGTGCTTCTTGTTGAGAAGCCGCGAGGTTTCGCTGGCGAAAACCCGCGGTCCCAGCCGGCGCCCGATCGAGTAATTGACGGCATCACCGATGACGGCCGCCACCAGCAGCAGGGGAATGATGACTCCGATCTGCAGGGGCGAGCCCGGCACCGCGCACAAGGCGCCGACGGCGAACAGCAACGAGTCCCCGGGAAGGAAGGGTGTCACCACCAGTCCGGTCTCGCAGAAAATCACCAGGAAGAGCGCGACATAGAGCCAGGGTCCCATCCATTGCGCCCATTCGTTCAGGTGCTGATCGAGGTGGGTCATGACGTCCCAGAACTGAATAAGTAGCTCGATCACGTGGGCTCCTCCCCGGCCAACCCAGGCCAGGCGCACTCCCATTATCAGAACCGGGGCGTCTGTCGAGCTTCTTGCGGTCTGTCGGCCCTGGTCTGCGCGCGAGCCGGGGAGGGATGATTCGAGAGCGAAAGGTGCACTCACCTCCTACAAAAGCGGAAGGCGCGGGTGCGCGACCGGGGCTCCGCGCGTGCCTTCGGGCTACGCTCAATCGGAGTGTCTCAGGTCCTCGCGCGGGTGATTCCCGCCCATCAGGAGGGGCTTCGCGGTCCCGACGTGCTCCACAGGATAGCCGTCGACCGCGCCTGGCTGGAACGGGG
>DASQDA010000464.1:0-2810 GCA_035634435.1 Polyangiaceae bacterium | reverse complement strand
GGGAGAGAGACCCTGCTGAATACGAACGGCGCCTGACCGCCTTCCTGGATGCTGGTTGAATGCTCTCACCAGGCCGGAGCCTCCCAACCTCGCGAAGGCTCGCAGCGTTGGTATCAGGCTAACTGCACGTGCTTCTGCAGCTCATCCGGCGCCATGTGCGTGTAGTCCTTGTCCAGGCTCTTCACCACGCATGCCTTGAGGGACGGCTCGAGCTCAGCGCGAAGCTGCCCGAGAAACTTGGGCGGCGCCACCAGCACTAGCTCAGCGAACGTTCCGCTTTGCCGACCCGCCTCCAGCTCGCCAACCAACTGCCGAGCAAAACCATGCTCACCGCGGTCTTCGTGCGACTGGGCGCCATCGGTCTTCTCGCGGCTGTGCTCACGCTCCAGCTTGCGCAGTATCTGCCACGGCTCCAGGGGCTCACTGGCCTGAAAAAGACGAGCGTGGCTGCCGTCGCCCACCAGAATCCATGTTTGTTTCATGCGCTCCTGTACCACGCTTTGGGGTCCGCGGGAGACGGGGGCGCGGCGGAGCGGCAGTTTGCAGCAACTACCTTCGCGAACGGCGCAACGGTCAGCACGGTTCTGGAGGACATCGGGGGTGGCTCCGCCGACGTCGAAGATCCGAATGTTTGCGACTCGTCATACGCCTACGCGCCTAACTCACCCGCTCAAACGGTGGCGGCCTCCTCGGCCAACTGCAACTAACGGGGGGTGACGAAAGGGTCGGCCCGGAAGCGGGCGGACATCGACTGCTCACGAGCGACGAATTCGTTCGTGAGCTCCCGTTTTCTCGATCCATCCGCCTTCAGCGCCCCATTCACATGGAGTGACAACAGGAGCGCCTAGGCAGTTTCCGAACCCGCACCGTCGCGCCGAAGCGCGCGCCATCTGCGCTTTCCTCTTGACCGGCTGTGGCGCCGGCAGCGCCAGCGCACCGACAAGCTACGATCCGGCGCCGGTCGCACGCGAGCGAGCCGCCCGCACTTCAGACCTCAAGCGCTTTGCGCGGGTCGAAGGCGCCCGCTTCCTCGCGCCCGACGGCCGCCCTCTGCTGCTGCGAGGCATGGCTTTCGGAAACCGCGTCTGGCAGGACGTACGCATCCCGAGGGAGCATCACGACGAGCTGGACTATGCCCGGCTCGCGGCGCTCGGCATGAACTCCGTGCGCTTCTACATGCACTATCGCACCTTCGAGAGCGACGAGGCGCCCGGGCAGTGGCTGAGCGATGGCTTCCGGTGGTTGGACGACAATGTCGCCTGGGCGAAGAAGCACGGCATCTTCCTCGTGTTGAACCTGCACGTTCCGCCGGGCGGCTTCCAGTCCCTGGGGGCGGGCAAGGCGCTCTGGCGTGAGCCCGCCCTGCAGGCGCGCTTCATCGCGTTGTGGCGAGCGATCGCCGAACGCTATGCCCGCGAGCCGACCATCGTGGGCTATGACCTGCTGAATGAGCCCGTGGTCGAGCGCGGCCTGGAAGAGTGGCAAAGCCTTGCCGAGCGCACCATTGCCGCTATCCGACAGGTCGACCCGAACCACGCGCTCTTCGTGGAACGCGTCAATGCGGTCGCCGGGGACTGGAGCGAGAACGCGAACCGCAACTTCGTGCGGGTGAGCGACCCCAACGTCGTTTACGAGTTCCACTTTTACAAGCCGTTCAACTTCACTCATCAGAGTGCGCCCTGGGTCGATTTCGCACCCGTGAACGTTCGCTATCCGGACGCCAAGGCCGTGGAAGTGGAGTGGTTCCACCTGAAGCTCGAGACCGGCAGCTTCAACTCACCGAAACTGCCGCCCGGCAGCACGCCGTGGCGCTACTACAAAGGCCAGTCGATCACGGTCAGCGATGCACGCATGGTCGTCGGCAAACCTTCGCTAGCGTGCTCGCGCGTCGGCAGAGGACGCGCCTTCTTCGACGACGTCGTGCTCGAACGGGTAGATGCAGCGGGTCGGGTGGTGGAGGAGCTCTGGCGCGTGAACCTCGATACGCCGCGCGGCTGGTACTTCTGGCAGCAGAGTGGTAAAGGCGAACGCGCGCTGGTGACCTCGGGTCACGGTGACGCTTCGGCCTTGAGCATCACCGGCACCAGCGACGAGGCCAACCTTGGCGCCGATTACTTGCGATTCGCTCCAACCCCAGGGGCAACCTATCGCCTCAGCGGCTGGATGCGCGGCGAGAACATCCCGCGGGAGGCCAAGTGCCAGCTGCGCTTGGACCTTTTCAGCTCCAAGCTGCCCGTGCAACGTCGCGATCGAGCGTATCTCGAGCAGGAGCTCGACGCCTACCTTGCCTGGGGTGCGCGCGAAAAAGTGCCGCTTTACCTGGGCGAGCTCGGCACCATCCGCTTCGCTTTCGAGAACGATCGCGGCGGCGAACGCTGGGTGGCTGACATGCTCGACCTGCTGAGTGAACGCCAGCTGGGCTTCGCCTACCACGACTACCACGAGGCCTACATGGGCCTCTTCTACGGCGATGATGCGCTGCCAGATCCAAAGCGCGCCAACGACGCCCTGCTCCGCGTGCTCACCGACAAGCTAGGCGCAAGCAGGGCTCGCGAACGGGCCGCCGCCGCGGCTGAGTGAGCAGCGCCGCGCGCCCCTTTGCGGCGGGCGCGGGTTATAGTTCGTGAGTGATGCGGTACGCAGGCAAGCCGAGCGAGGTCAATCCGCGGGCTTCTGCAGTCGAGCAGCGAGCCCGCGCGCTGCTCGTCGCCTTGGCTTGTTCCGCTTGTACTCACGAGCAGCCCGCCGCGACGCAAGCGCCGCCGCGCGCCTCCCGCGACGCTCCCGCGACGCTCCCGCCGTCGGGGAGC
>DASQDA010000463.1:0-8603 GCA_035634435.1 Polyangiaceae bacterium | reverse complement strand
CGCTCGGACAGGCGCGGGTTCGCGGGCGCCCGAGCCTCTTGTTATGCACCTCGGGCAGCGCTGCGGCAGGCTACTTTCCTGCCATCGTGGAGGCAGCCGGCAGCTACACACCACTCCTCGTGCTCACGGCCGATCGCCCCTTCGAGCTGCAAGATTGCGGTGCGCCGCAGTGCATGGATCAGGTGAAGCTCTATGGCGGCTTCGCCCGACATTACTTCGAGCTCGGGCAGCCGGACCCTGCCGCCGGCGCGCTCGACGCGCTCCAGCGCATGCTGGCGCAAGCCGTTGAAGCCAGCCTCGCGCCGCTGCCCGGCCCGGTGCACCTCAACGCCAGGGCGCGCAAGCCGCTCGAGCCGGTCGCGGCAGTGAACGAGGCGAGCCGAGCGCTCCGAGCGGCGGTCGATCGGCGGCTGGAGCGCGGACCGACGCGCACGTATTCGAGCGGGCTGCGGGCCGGGACCCCCGCCGGCGTCGAGGCGCTGACACGTGCCTGTCAAGCGCACGCGCGTGGGCTCATCGTTTGTGGACCCATGGCCGATGCGAGCGCGCTCGACGGCCTGCTCGCGCTTGCGGCGGCCACTGGTTACCCGTTGTTTGCAGAAGCGACGAGCCAGCTGCGCTTCGCCAAGCCTGCGGCGCTGAGCTCCGCGGTGACCTGGCTAGGTGCCCTGGATGCGCTGTTCGCTTCCCCGCTGCTGGAGACGCACGCGCCGGAGCTGGTGCTGGTGTGCGGCGCGGCGCCCACCTCGAGCGCGTTCGAGCGCTGGCGAGCTCAGACCGCCGCCAACGTCGCGGTGCTGACGGCCCACGGCTTTCTGGACCCAGCCAGCCGTGCCCGCTGGCTCGTTCAAGGGGACGTCGGCAGCGTGGCCAGTGAAGTCGGACGAGCGCTGACTCGCAGCGGGTCCGCGGCGCTGCCGCGTGCCCAGCAAGTAGCGTTCGTGAGCGCCTGGCAGGCCGCGGACGAGCGCTACTACGAGCTGGTGCAGGACCTCGTACAACGCGAACGAGCTTTGCCCCTGACGGAGGCGGTGGCCGTGCAACTCGGCGTCGCAACGTTGCCCCGCGGCGCCTGGCTCGGCCTCGGTAACAGCTTGCCCGTGCGCGACATCGATGCGTTCGTGGCGCCCGCCGCCCGGGGCCTTCGCGTTTGGTCGCAGCGCGGCGTCAATGGCATCGACGGCCTTGTCTCTGGAGCCGTGGGTGCCGCAACGGTCGCACGGGCGCCCAGTTTGACGCTGCTCGGCGACATCAGCTTCTTGCACGACGTTGGAGGGCTGGCGGCGGCGCGCGAGCTGGAGAGCCCGCTGGTGCTGCTCGTGATTGACAACGGCGGCGGGCGCATCTTCGAGGAGTTGCCAATCGCCACCACGCTGGCGGATCGCCCCGAGTTGCTGCGCTTCTGGACGACCCCTCACGCGCTCGAGCTCGGTCACGCTGCCGCGCTCTACGGTCTTCCCTACGCCCACGTGAACACCGCGGCCGAGCTCACGCGTGCCGTGGAGGCCGCTCTGCAGCATCGTGGTTGCAGCGTGGTGCATGCTCGGGTGGTCCCTGACAGTGCGCGGGAGGCGCGCCGTCAGCTGCGGACAGGCTTGCACGCGGCGATCGGAGGCGCGCCCGCCTGATGCCGTCGCTGCTTCTGTTGCATGGGTTCACCGGCGCTCCCTCCTCGTGGGCGGCGGTCCTCGCGTCCCTGCCAGCTGGCACGCGCAGCGAGGCCCCGTGGCTAGTGGGTCATGGCCGCCCGCCCGCTGCACCCGGGGTGACGAGCTTCGAGCAAGAGGTGGACCGCCTCGTGGGGTTGCTGGCGCAAGACACCCGCTGGGTGCTCGCCGGCTACTCCCTGGGCGCCCGGCTAGCGCTCGCCCTGCTGCAATCGCACGCCAGCCACTTTGCAGCGGCGGTGCTCGTGTCCGGACGCAAGGGCCTCGATTCCGAGGCGGACCGCGCTGCCAGGGCGCGCCAGGACGAAAAATGGTGCGAGATCCTGGCCGCGCGAGGGCTGGCCGCCTTCGTCGAGCGCTGGGCTGCCCAGCCCTTGTTCGCCCCGCAAGCGGCGTTACCGATCGCGGATCGGACCGCCGAGCAGCGGCGGCGCCTCGGACACGACGCCACGGGCTTGATCCAGTCGCTGCGCAGCACGGGCCTTTCGCGGCTGCCGAGCTCGACGGGCAAGCTTGGCAGCGTGAGCGCACGGGTGGAGCTGTTGGCCGGGGAGCGGGATCTCCCCTTTTGCCAGCACGCACGAGCCATTGTACGGGAGCTGCCCCACGCGCGTTTTACTTCAGTTCCGGGAGCGGGCCACAACCTGCTCCTCGAGCGGCCGCAAGCCGTCGCCCAAGCCATCGCACGAGGACTTCAGACATGACCGATATCCAGTGGACTCAAATCGCGGGCTACGAAGACATCCTCTACGACAAGTCCGAGGATGGCATTGCCAAGATCACCATCAATCGGCCCCAGGTGCGCAACGCGTTTCGCCCACAGACCGTCAGTGAGATGAGCCGGGCGTTCGCTGACGCGCGCGACGACCCAGAAGTCGGCGTGGTCGTCCTGACCGGCGCTGGCAAGGACGCCTTCTGCTCAGGCGGAGATCAGAAGGTTCGCGGAACGGGTGGCTACGTCGGCTCCGATGGTGTTCCGCGACTCAACGTGCTGGATCTGCAACGACAGATCCGCACGTTGCCAAAGCCCGTGATCGCGATGGTGGCAGGCTACGCCATTGGCGGCGGGCACGTGCTGCACATGATCTGTGACCTGACCATCGCGGCCGACAACGCGCGTTTCGGGCAGACGGGGCCGAAAGTAGGCAGTTTCGATGGCGGCTGGGGCGCCTCCTACATGGCTCGCATCGTGGGTCAGAAGAAGGCGCGGGAGATCTGGTTTTTGTGTCGCCAGTACGACGCGGCAGAGGCGCTCGCCATGGGCCTCGTCAACAAGGTGGTGCCCTATGCGGAGCTGGAAGCGGAGACCGTGAAGTGGTGCCGGGAAATCCTGGAGCACAGCCCGATGGCGCTGCGCTGTCTCAAGGCTGCTCTCAATGCCGACTGTGATGGTCAAGCGGGGCTGCAGGAGCTCGCGGGCAACGCCACGTTGCTGTTCTACCTGAGCGAGGAAGGCCGTGAGGGCCGCGACGCCTTCGTGGAGAAACGCAAACCCAACTTCCGAAAGTTCAAACGTTACCCGTGAGCAGCCTCCTTCCACGGGCACCCGACGCGGTTCGCGTGCCATCGGGCTCAGCGCGCGCCTGGCTGCTTGCGGCCCGGCCTGCGACCTTGACTGCGGCCTTCGCGCCGGTTGCCGTCGGCTCGGCGTGTGCGTTCACCACGGGCGACTTTCGCACTGGCCCGGCCCTGGGCGCGCTCCTCGGCGCGTTGTTGCTGCAGATCGGGGCGAACTTTGCCAACGACGTGGACGACTTCGAAAAAGGCGCGGACACCGCCGAGCGCGTGGGGCCGACGCGCGCGGTGCAAGCGGGGCTGATCACGGCCCGCGCGATGCGGCGCGCGATGTGGCTGGTGTTTGGCCTGGCGCTGTTGGTGGGTGTGTACCTGACCTGGGTGGCTGGACCGGTGGTCGTCGCCATCGGGCTGCTCTCGATCGGAGCGGCCCTCGCTTACACGGGCGGTCCCTACCCGCTCGGTTACCACGGTCTCGGGGAGGTGCTCGTCTTCAACTTCTTCGGCTTCGTTGCCGTGTGTGGCAGCGCGTACGTTCACACCCGCGCGATTCCCGAGCTTGCGCTGTGGGCCTCGCTGCCGATGGGTGCGCTCGCCACGGCCATCCTGGTCGTCAATAACTTGCGCGATCGCGAAACCGACGCGCGCGTTGGCAAACGCACGCTGGCAGTGCGGCTGGGACCGCGCGGTGCGCTCGTCGAATACGCCTTCATGCTCGTGTTCGCCTACGCCGTCCCCACCTGGTTGGTGGCGCGGGGCACGCTCGGACTGTGGGGGGCGCTGCCCTGGCTCACCGCACCGCTGGCCTTCGTCCTTTACCAACGCGTGGCGACTGAACGCGGGAGCGGCCTGAACCCTCTGCTGGCCTCGACGGCTCGGCTGCTGTTCCTCTTCGGGCTGCTCTTTGCCGTGGGGATCGCGCTGGGCTCGCGCTTCTTCATGCGCCTTGCATGACCCTGCAGCTGAAGGTCACGCCGCGACGCTGGCTGCCCACGTCCCGGGTGGCCAACGCGCAGGCGAGCTGGCCCGAGCGCGCAAGCTTGCTCATCGAGGTGAGCGCCGGGCCAGGCCTGCTCGGACGCGGAGAGGCAGCGCCGCTGCCCCGCTACTCGCCGGACACGCTCGCCTCGGCCGCTGCAGCGCTGAGCGCCGTGAGCTTGACGGATGTTCCCGAAGTCGATGAGCTCGGCCGCTTCGGCGCCTGGCTAGGCGGCGTAGTCCCAGCAACCGAGCCAGCGGCGCGGTTCGCGCTCGAGACGGCGCTGCTCGATCTCGCCGCTCGTCGGGAGCAGCTGCCGTTGCATGTGTGGCTACGTCGAAGGCTGTCCGGACCGGCCCTCGCGCCGCTCTGCGAGCTCGAGCTCGCGGCACTGCTCGATGCAACGCAGGGTGCCGGGCTCGTCGGAAGCGCTGGGCGTTGCCTGGCTGAAGGCTACCGCACCCTGAAGTTCAAGCTCGGAGCTGCGGGCCAATTTGCAGAGGAGCTTTCGGCGCTGAGCGCGGTGCGCGCCAACCTTGGCTACGGCTTTCGCATGCGGCTCGATGCCAACCAGGGTTTTCCGATCGCGTTGGCCAAGCAACGCCTAGTGGAGCTCGCGCCCTTGGACATCGAGCTCATCGAGGAGCCGAGCACGGCGCTGTTGAGCGCACCCGCGCTGCCAATCGCGCTGGACGAGTCGCTTCGGCAGCATTTTCCCGCCCTCCCGGCCACCTTGCGCGAGCACGGCGTTGCAGTGCTGGTGTTGAAACCGACCGTGCTCGGTGGGCTCGTGGCCTGTGCCGAGCTGTGCGAGCAGGCACGTGGCGCGAAGCTGTCGACCGTCGTCTCGCATACCTTCGAAGGTCCGGTCGCGTTTTCTGCGGCGTGTGAGCTGGCGCTGGCGCTCGGTCAGAGTGAGCTGGCTCACGGCCTCGCTCCGCATGCCGCGCTCGGCGAAAGCGCGGCGAGCTGCGCTGCCCTGCAGGGGGTCGTCCTCAAGCCCCACACTCGGCTCGGGCTTGGGCTGCTCGACGCGGGGCCCACGTGAAGCTCAGCGTGTTCGAGGCCGCGCGGGTGAGCCCCGCTTCGACAGCGCTCGTGCTGGAGCAGCAGAGCCTGACGTACGCCGAGCTCGCGGAACAGGTTGCAGCGCGCGCCGCAGCCCTGCACGCGGCCGGATCGCTGAACCCGGGCGAGCCCGTGGCCCTCGTGGCTCGCCCAACCCTCGAGAGCCTGTGCGGGTTGCACGCGCTCATCGCCTACGCGGTACCCGTCTTGCTCCTCCACGCAGCGCTCCCCGAGGCCGAGCGTCGGCGGCTAATGACGCGCGCCAGGGTGCGAACGCTGTTGCTCCCGGACGACGCGCCGCTCGCGCGGACCGACACCCCCGCCCCTGCGCCTCCTGTGGCTATCGATGCCGAGATGCCGCTGGCGCTGATACCCACCTCCGGCACCACCGGAACGCCGAAGATCGTCGTGCTCAGCCGTCGAGCGCTGGCGGCATCCGCGCGGGCCAGCGCCGAGAACCTGGCGCTGACGGAGACGGACCGTTGGCTCTTGTGTCTACCTCTGGCGCACGTTGGCGGGCTGTCGATCGTCACCCGCAGCTTGCTTGCGCGGAGTGCCGTCGTGGCGTTTGCCACTACCGAGAAGGGCTTGTTGCGGTCTGCGCCCGAGCTCGCAGTGCGGTTGCACGACGCCGCCGTGAGCGTCGTGTCGTTGGTGCCTGCAGTGCTGGACGCTTTGCTCGAGCTACAGCCGCCCTGGACGCCTGCCGCGTGTCTGCGCGTCGTGCTGCTCGGCGGAGCCGCCACGCCGTTGCCGCTGCTGCGCCGCGCGCAAGCGCAGGGCGTGCCCGTCCTCACCACCTTTGGCCTGACCGAGACATGCTCGCAGGTGACCACCACTCCGCTGGGGGAGCAGCCCCGCGTCCGTGGCGTGCACGTGAGTGCAGGGCGCACGCTGCCGGGTGTCGAGCTCTCGCTCGACGGCGACCGCAGGGTGCGGGTGCGTGGCTCCGTGCTCTGCTCGGGCTACCTCGACGAGGCCTTGACCTTCCAGCCTGACCAGTGGCTCGTCACGGACGACCGCGGCGAGCTCGACAGTGAAGGTAACTTATTCCTTTTGGGGCGCATCACCGAGTGCATCATCACCGGCGGTGAGAACGTCGATCCCCAGCGGGTCGAAGCCGTGCTGAGTAACGTGCCGGGCGTGCGGGCCGCGTGTGTGGTCGGCATCGACGATGCGCGTTTTGGTCAGCTCGTGGCCTGCGCGCTCGTGGCCGAACCCACGCTCACCCTCCCCGAGCTCATGGCGCACGCGGCGACCGAGCTTGCGCGCCATGAATTGCCGCGCACGTTTCTCCAGCTCGACAGCTTGCCGCGACTGAGCAACGGTAAGACGGATCGCTCACGGGTGAAGGCGCTGTTCACTGCGTCGAGCGCGGATGCTGAGACCGCTTGAGTGCAGAGGAATGCCGCAGTTTTGCTGACACCGGCGTTCCGCTGAGCCGAAACGCTGCTAGAGTGAACAACTGTGTCGGGCAATCACACGGACTCTCATTCGGTCGTCCACCCTCTGTGCACGGCGCGCACGCAACGTCGTGCTGCGACCGCTTCGTTGACGGCCCTGTTCGCCGTTTGCGCTGCGGTGCTTGGTTGCGCCGCGGAGCTAGAGAACCCGACTCGCTTTCAGGGTGCGAGCACGACGGGCGGCTCGGGAGGCTCTGCCAACGGCGGCGCAGGAGCGGGGCCCGCCGCAGGTAACGGTGGGGCGCCCGTGGGCAACGGGGGCTCCTCGGGTGCGCCCGCCACCGTGGCTCCTCAGGACCCCCCGTGCTGGACGGCGCTAAAAGGGTTACAGTGTTCGTCCATTTGCCATAAGCCGGGGGTCGGCGTCAGCCTCAGCGCTAACCTCGACCTCACCAAGTCCGGCGCTGACTTGAGCAAGATGATGGCGAGCTACGTCACCATCACCGATGCTGCGGAGCGCGCGAAGTGCAAACCGGGGGCATTGATCATCGATCCGGTGCGGCCCTCCGAGAGTGTGCTGCTCAAGAAGGTGAAGGGAACGCAGGATTGCGGTACCCCTATGCCTTTTGCTCCGGGGCTTGGGGTGGAGGATCTGAAGTGCGTGGAGGATTGGATCAAGAGCTTCAATCCGACGGCCGCCAACAGGCTGGAGCTCGACGCTCACGCTTCGCCCGAGGGCAGCCCGTAAGCGACCCGATCAGCACGGCGCAGTTGGGTGCTGCGCTCAAACCCGTTCCGCGATCGCCAACAGCGCCAGGCGCAAAGGCTCCGGCAGCTCGCATCGCTGGAGGGTGGCTGGGTGGAGGAAGGTGTGGACGCTCTGGGCCACGGCGCACACCTCACCGTTGGACTTGCGGGTGATGCGAAAGCCGAGCGCCACCTCGGTGAACTCGAGGTGCACGCGAGCGAGCCCCACCTCGATTTCGTCACCGAAGCGCAGCGGTCGAAAGTAGTCCGCTTCAGCGTGGCGGATGGGTGCGATCCATTGCTTTGCCGCTAGCGCCTCGTCGAGCGGCACGCCCGCGAATGCGAAAAAGGACACTACGAGGTCGTGGCAATATTCCAGTAGGCGCGGGTAAAAGATGATGCCGGCCGCGTCCACGTCCTGAAAGCGGATGGATCGGACCTCGGCAAAGGCGTCGTCGGAGGTTTGGCGGAGAACGTCACGCTCAAAGCGATGCATGCATGGACCTGGGCTGCTGAAGTGGCGGCGAGAGTAACCCTTCCGCGCAATAAGCGGCAGGTTTCCGCAGTCGTGGGCATTCCGCTACGACCGAAACGATGCTAGGGTGGCCACACTGTGGTGAGCAAACAAATGGATCCTTACTCAGCCGGCCGGGGAAATCGCCCCCGAGCCCTGGGGCAAGTAGCGCGCTACTCGCTAGCAGCGATGGTAGCGGCGGGCGTCGCGGCAGCGGGTTGCGCGGCAGAGCTTGAAAATCCGAACCGCCCCTTCGGCGCTGCGGCAGGTGCTTCGGGAGCCTTACCCACAGGCGGCTCGGGTGGCTCGGCAGCGGGCGGCGCGGCCACGGGTGGCTCGGCAGCGGGCGGTACGACGGCGGCTGGCAGTGGTGGTGGCGGCGGTGCGCCTCCCATGGTGGTGGTCCCGCCGGATCCCGATTGCTGGAAGGCCGTGTACGCGAACCAATGCAAGTTGTGTCACACGGGAGCAACGCTCTCCGGTCTGGATCTGAATGGCCCCAACGTTGGTGCCATGCTGAGCAAAACAGCCGCCAATTACAGCAAAGTCACGGGCGCCAAGACGGACTGTAAGGCCGGGGCTCTGTATATCGATCCCGTTACTCCCGCGAACAGCTTTCTGCTCAAAAAGGTCAGCAATACGCAGGGGGCCTGCGGGACAGCCATGCCGTTCGCTAACATGCCGCTCATGGGCGACGACCTGAAGTGCAT
>DASQDA010000462.1:0-2748 GCA_035634435.1 Polyangiaceae bacterium | reverse complement strand
GTCCAGGATGAGGCAGGGGGTGAGCAAGTTCACCGTCAGCGCGAGCAGGCTTGCGTCCGCCGAGACCGTCAACCAATGGATGCGGCGCAGCGCCGCACCTAGACCCGCGATGGCCACCACGGGCAACATCGCCTGCACGATGATGCCAAGCTCGCTCACCGAAGCGTGTTGCCTCGGTTGCTGGGTTGCGCTGCGGCGTTCAAACGGCGCGTGCGACGCTGAGTGGATTGCGCAACAGACGGCAGAGCAGGCTCCGAACTTCGCGATAGTCGTTCAGGCTGTAACGCGCCCGGGAGAAGGGCATTCCGACGCGAACGGTAAACGCGCTGGGCGGCAGGGCTCGGAACAAGTCCTCGTCGGTCTGGTCGTCGCCGATGGCGAGCACGAAATCGGGTTGTACATCCCCGACGAGCTTGGCGGCGGCGACGCCCTTGTTCACGCCCGAGTTGCGAATCTCCACCACCTTTTTTCCTTCCAGCACCTGGACCTCGAGATTGGCCGTGAACTGCGTCACCTCGTCGATGAGCTCCTTGGCACGTTGCGCCCCGAGCTCGGGGTCACAGCGTCGATAGTGCCAGGCTATCGAGAAGTCTTTCTCTTCGAGCAACGACCCAGCGACCTGGTCCACATACAGCCGCAGGATGGGAAGTAGGCTGTCTCGCCAGCCCGAGGCGAGTGAACGGTGCAGATGCCAATCCCCGCCGTGCTCGCGGATCCACGCGCCATGCTCGGCGATCAGACCGACGCCAACCGCTGAGAACCAGTCGTCCAGCGTTGCCCTTTCACGGCCGCTGATCAAGAAAATGCGGTTACGCTTTTCCTCGGCTAGCTCGGCGAGCAGCGCGAGGAGCTCCGGGTCCGGGCGAGCCAGATGCGGCTCCGCAGCGAATGGCACGAGGGTCCCATCGTAGTCCAGAAACAGCAGCGGGCGCTCAGCGGCTTGGTGGCTTTCACGAACCTTCTGCTGGAGCTCTTCGCTCAGACGTCGGGTCGCGAGCTCCGCGTGCTGCTTGACACGCGACAGTGAGGATAAAAAGTGGGTCGCCCAGCGCCGAGCGTCGTAGGCCTTGAGTCGCTGCTGCATGGGTCGGTTGCGACGGATCTGCTCGTCGGCGTCGAGCGTCAACGCTTGTTGTAGGGCGTCGGCAATCTCTTCCCAGTGATTCGGGTTGATCAAAAGGGCCTCTCCGAGCTCGCGAGCCGCTCCAGCCATCTCGCTCAATACCAGGACACCGAGGCCGTCCGGCTTGGAAGCGAGGTACTCCTTGGCCACGAGGTTCATGCCATCGCGGAGAGGCGTGATCAACGCAACGGGAGACATCTGATAGAGCGCAACCAAGGTGTCGAAGTCGAGCGAACGATACTGGTAGACGATCGGGACCCAATTCACGGTGCCAAAGCGTCCGTTGATCTGGCCAACCTTCTCATCCAGCTCTTGCTTCATGCGCTGGTACTGGAGCACCTCGGCGCGCGAGGGGATGACCGCGAGCAAGAACACCACCTTGTCGTGCCATTCCGGATAACGAAGCAAGAACTGCTCGAACCCCTTCAAGCGATTGAGGATGCCCTTCGTGTAGTCCAGCCGATCGACCGAGAAGATCGCCTGCCGTCCGTGGATGCTGGCTTCGATCTCGCGCCTGCGCTCCGCAACGGCAGTACCGCCGGCGGCCGTCATGAACTTGTCGAAATCGATGCCAATCGGAAAGGTGTCTGCACGCCGGGCGGTGTCGCCCATGGCGATCTGTCCGAGATGGTGGTCGTGGCCCAGCGTTCGGAACACGCAATGCAGGAAGTACTGCGTGTATTCGTGCGTGTGAAAGCCGAGCAGGTCGGCTCCGAGCATGCCCTCGAGCAGCTGTCGCTTCCAGGGTGTGGGAAGCAAGCGGAAAAGCTCGTGAGAAGGAAAGGGGATGTGCAGAAAAAAGCCGATACTCGCGTCCGGCAAAGCCTGCCGCAGCAATCCGGGCAGCAGCATTAGCTGATAGTCATGGACCCAGATCGTATCGTCGGGCCGCAAGAGCTCCAGCACGGCGTCACGAAACAGACCGTTCACGCGGACGTACGTCGCCCAGTGTTCGGGGTTGTAGTCCACGTATGATGGGAAATAATGAAACAGCGGCCACAACGTGTTGTTGCAGAAGCCGAGGTAGAACTGGTTCATGTCCTCCGGGGACAAGAACAGGGGGAATGCAGAATGCGCTTCCAACGCCAGCTGTCGCACCTCCTGCTCGCGCTCGGCAGGTACGCTGGATCCGACCCAACCCACCCAGATACACTCGAAGTCCGGCTCGTCCCGCCGTCGACCCTCGAGGTACGCTCCCAGCGCGCTGACGAGGCCGCCGGCGCTTGGCACGAGCTCGAACCCTTCGTCTCGATTTTGCAGCGTGAAGGGCAAGCGGTTCGAGATCACGATCAGGCGCGACATGGCCCTCCTATACCCCGCTTGGCCCCGCTCGTTCAGCGCCTGATTTCACCCGAGCGGCGTCCGCACCGGCGCGCGCTAACGACGCGGCGGTATGGGGCAAAAAGCCGCTATGCGCCCTTCTTGTCGTGCTCGCGCCGCGAGTGGCACGGGTTGCAGCGCAAAGCCTTGGTTCCGGTCCAAGCATGACTGGCACGCGCTTCGCACACGCAGCGCGCATGGTGTCCAAGGCGGTCCGCTCGAAGCTTTCACTCGGATGGAAGCTGTTCGACCAGACCCTGGACGAGTTTTCCAAAGACCGCGGTGACCTCGTGGGCGCAGCGCTG
>DASQDA010000461.1:0-7641 GCA_035634435.1 Polyangiaceae bacterium | reverse complement strand
CACGCGCCAACGCCGGTGCGGCTCCGGCCTCAGCTCAGAGGGCGCCCTTGTGCCAAGGGCCCGTGATGGCGAGAGTGATTCCAGGCGTCTGGATGTTGAGAAAGAGCCACTTGCCGTCAGGGCTGAAGACGACGCCGGCTGTCTCGCTCGCGCCGAAGATCTCGCCGGGACCGGGCAGCGGATCGGCGGTGCAGTCCTCTTCGAAATCGTCGAAGTCCTCGAGCACGAGGTCGACGCTCTTCGGTACCTTGGCGAAGTCGTAGGCAACGCCGTCGCGGGTCACGAAGCGAACGTAGTTGTCGCCCGCGACGCGGCAGGAGTCGTCACCGTCGATCCATTCGCTGCCGTCGCCGTCCTCGGCGATCAACACTGAACCCTTCGGGCTGAGACAAATGTTGTCAGGGCCGTCCAGTACGTCTTTGTCCGACGACTCGTACACCAGCTTCAGGTTGCCCCGATTTAGATCAATGGGTGTGTACTGCCAAATCTGGCCGCGCTCGGCATCGCCACCCTCGGAGGCGCTGAAGTAGGCAATGCCGTCACGCAGATAGAGGCCCTCGAGCGCTGCAAAGGAGGCTGCACCCTTCGCGTAACCCTGTTGCAGCACGCTGAGCGGATTCTCCTCGGCGTCTTCGGGATCGGGGTGACCGATCTGGACCCAGTGGGTCTCGAGCACGACGCCGGGGACTTGTCCCTTGGACGTATCGTACTCGGGTTGCCCGTCCACGGCGAGCATCCACAGCGAACCGCCGCGCGTGAGATCGTTCTTGTCGTTCGGCAAGAAGCGGTAGAACCCATCGGGCCCTTCGTCCTCCGTGAGGTAGACAATGCCGGTGCGATCGTCGCGCTCCGCGGCCTCGTGCGTGAACCGCCCCATGGCTTTCAACGGTACCGGCGTCACGAGTCCCTTGCTGTCGGCAGAGACTTCGAACACGTAACCGTGTTTCTGCTGGTAGCCTGCCGCGAGGCCCTCCGTCGACTCTTCACAGGACAGCCATGAGCGGTTGCCTCGGCCACCATAGCCACCGGCGCAATTCTCGATCGTCCCGCTCAGCGCCAGGAAGGAGCGAATCACGCGCCGCCGCTGGGTGTCGAAGTCGACAATCGTGACCGCGCCCGGGGCGGTGGGGTCGTAGCTCAGATGAGCTGGACCCTGGGACACACTGACGCCGCCCAGCTCATGGTTGCGGACGAGCCGCACGACGTGTGGCATGCCATCGACACTGAAGGCTCGCATGCCGTCGTGCGCTCCCGGCACGCGCCGCCCGTCGGACATGCGGTCGCCGGTGGGACTGAATGCGACGTATTCGAAGCCCCTCGGCAGGTGAATGAGCGCGCCTGGACGTTCAACCAGGGGCCCATAACCACCCAGGTCGCCTGCCGGGCCACCGGACCCTGGAGAACACTCCCGCAAGAATGGCAAGAAGGGCGTTCCCGCCAGCAAACTTCCGTGCGTCAATAGACTGCGTCGGGTGATTTCAGTGCCACTCATCGTTTTCTCCTGCGTCGCTCTTCGTAGAGCAAAGTGCGAGCGGCACTCTTCCCAGAATGCGCCGTCGCCTGTGTCACAGGTTAGTGAACATTCAGCGGCGGGCCCTCGACGCTGATGGCAGGGTGCGAGTCCTGTCTTGCGGCAAGCCATGCAAGAAGAGCGACTGAGCGGCGGCAATATGAGCCGGGTGGTGCGTGTCGAAAACACCGTGCGTCGGAGTACGGGCCCGTGGACAGCGACCGTTCAGCGGCTGCTTGCACATGTACGCGGGCGCGGCGTTGACTGGGTGCCGAAGCCACTCGGCTACGACGAGCAAGGCCGAGAGGTGCTGTCCTTCATTGCGGGCGACGTACCGCATGCAATGCCGGATTGGATCTGGTCAGAGGTTCTGCTGGCCCAGGTCGGCCGTGCGCTGCGCCAGTGGCACGATGCCACCTCCGACTTCGACCCGCGAGGGGCGGTCTGGTACAGCCCAGCGCGCGAACCACGGGAGGTGATCTGCCACAACGACTTTGCGCCGTACAACTGCGTCTTCCAGCAAGCGAGCTTGGTTGGCGCCATCGACTTCGATCTCTGCTCTCCCGGTCCACGAGTGTGGGACATTGCCTATACCGCTTACCGTTTCGTGCCCTTGATGCCCCCGCGCGCGGCGGACGTTGCGGATGCCAAGCAGGAGCGCTCTCCCTTCAGCGAGGATGAGGGGTCGGTGCGTTTGGCAGCCTTCCTACGCGCGTACACACAGGGTGCAGCGGAGCTCCCGCACACAGCGGCTGCCGTCGTGAGTGCCGCCATTGATCGCCTTCGCGATATCGCAGTCTGGACCACCACCCACGTCGCCCGCACGGGTGACCGCCAGCTCGAAAACCACGCCCGGATGTATCGTGCCCACGCCGATTGGCTGGCTGAGCGCCCGGGCCGCTTTGGAGAGGCTACATGACCGACGCGGACGTGAGCGCGAGCTGGACCCCGCACGGCAGCGGAGTCCTGACCCGCGCGTGTGACCACTACGGGGGCATGAAGACGTGGCAAGCGCTTCGCTGCGTTCGCCTGTTTCCGGGACGGCTCTCGGGGCTCGTGCCCAGCATCAAGGGTTTCGGAACAACCTTCTCTCTGCCCAGCGCGTTCGAGATCGAGCCACACGCGCGCCGCACTCGCTTCGTCGGCTTTCCCGATCGCGACCACGTGGGCGTCTTCGACAACGGCGCTGTGCACATCGAACGGCGCGACGGCGCAGACGTCCAGCTGATGAGCAGCACGCATCGGCAGAGCTTCACGGGCAAGGCCAAGCTCCGCCGCTGGGGTCCACTCGACGCTCTCTACTTTTTTGGCTATTCGCTTGCGCACTACCACTCGCTGCCGTTCACCTTGCTCCAGGCCCGCCTGCTTCGCACACGCGTGACGCGCTCACAGACCGGCGCGTTGGACGTGCTCGACGTCGAGCTTCCGGCGGACTTGCCCACTCATTGTCGCCGCCAGAGCTTTTACTTCGACCAGGCCGGACAGCTCACGCGCCACGACTATCATGCGGAGATCCTCGGAGTCTGGGCGAGGGGTGCGCACTTCTGGAAGCTCCAGGAGCGCGTTGCTGGGCTGCCGATCGCGATGGAACGCCACGTGGTCCTGCGCCTGGGCACGACCACCTGGCCGCTGAACGCCTTGCACGCAACCTTCATGGACGCAGAGGTCGAGCTCGACACGCTTCATCCAGCCACGCAGGCGCGCAGCTGACCGGTTGAGAGGATGGCACCATGGAAGAGGGTTGGGAACGCTCGCCGCGACTGGAGATCACGCTGCCCGAGCTCAGCCGGCTGACCGCGCCGGCTTTCCCAGGTCGCACCATTAGCCGCTTCGAGGTGATAACGAGCGGTCTCGCGAACACCAACGTCCGCTTCTGGTTGCGAGGACAGCCGTCGTCTTATGTGTTCCGAGCCTACACGCGCGATCCCGGAGCTGCCCAGCGCGAGCGTGACCTGATGCAGTTGCTGGTTCACCGCGCAGAGCCGCCCATGCCGCTGCCGCCTCTCGTGTATGCGGAGCTCGCCCCTGCTGGCGGCGGCCCTCCGTATTCCATCTGGGGCTTCGTTGACGGCCTGCTGCTGCAAGATCTCTTCAAGACGCTTGCGCCAGGGGAGCTCGTGAGCATCGCGGGCGCCTGCGGGGAGGTTCTGGCGAGTCTGAGCAAACACCGCTTCGGCGCCTGCGGCGCTTTCGGTCCAGGGCTCACGATCGGGTTGGAGTACGGCTCGCCCTCCCGCTTCGTGCCAGAGATGATTCACGCTGCGCTCTTTCAAGGACGCGCCGGCGCGAGGCTCGGGCGCCATCTGCGCGACGCACTGTGGCGAGTGGTCGAGCGCACCAGCCCGCTGCTCGCCGAGCTCGACGGGCATTACACCCTGGTGCACGGCGATTACAAGCGCTCCAATCTGCTGCTACGGCCAGCCTTTGCAGCGACGGCACCCTGGTGCGTCGCGGCCGTGCTCGACTGGGAGTTCGCGTTCGCGGGGCCTCCGCTCACGGACGTGGGTCTGTTCTTGCGCGCCGGTAAGGCCCTACCGGTCGGCTTCAGCCAGGCCTTCGTCAGCGGCTATCGTGCTGCTGGGGGCGAGCTTGCCTGCGATTGGCTGCCCTTGTCGCGCCTGCTGGACTTGGTCTCGCAAATGACCTTTTTGAACGACGAGCGCGAGCGGCCGCGCGTCTTCGCGGAGACGACGGCCGTGGTGAAGGAAAGCATCGAGCTGCTCACCTGACAGCGCTGCACGGACGCCGCTACCGACACGATAGCGGCGCCGAGCTCAGATCATGGCGATGCCGGGCAGGGGCGTGCGCTGATCGGGGGGCGCCTTGCTGTCACCGAAGCCCGCCAAGTCCGTGGCGCCCATTGCCTCGCACACGTTCATCAGGGCGCGGAGATGGTAGTTGCCAGCGCCCGCGATATATCGTCCGTTCGGGCTGGTCCTCAAGTAGCCGCCGGCGCCACCCGAGAAAACGAAGCGCATGTCGCTGCCGTCGTGTGACACCGCATCACCCATATCGCGCGCCCAGAAGATCAGCGTTTGATCCCAGAGCGTGCCGGCGCCGTCCGGTGCTGGCGTCGCCTTCAGCTTCTCGCTGACCGCCACGAACTGCTTGCAGAGCCAGCGCTCGACCTGCAGCAATCGCTGACGTGGATTGTCCGAATGCAAGAAGTCGTTGTGCCAGTCACCCGGCGAGCCCACGTCGGCGAGCGACACCTGCGTGCTCTGGTGGTGACCGAACTGCACGGCAGCGACGCGCGTGAGGTCACAGGCAAACGATTGCACGGCGATGTCCAGATGCAGGGCACTGGCGGCGAGGGGTTCGGCGGCATTGCCGGGCGCAGCCGACGGCTTGCACGCCACCGTGCTCACGCCACCGCCGGGCTGGCCGCTATTTTGCTGCGTCAAGCGCTCCTCGAGCTGGCGAATGGAATCCGCGTGAAGGTCGAGCTTCTGTCGCTCCTGCGTGCCCAGCGTCTGCGAGAGGGTGGTGAGCTCGCTGCGGCAGAGATCGAGCACGCTCTTGCGCCGCCGCAGTCGATCTTCCGCCGCCGTTGGGCTCGTGTCCGCGAGCCCGCCGCTGAAGATCACCTGGTGCGCCGCCATCGGCGAGTAGATCGGCGAGAGCGCGCGCCCTGCGCGATAGAAGGTCGATTGGGATCCAGCGGCCACACCGCCCAACAGCAGGTTCGGAATCTGCGTGCGAACGCCGGCGGCGCGCAGCGCATCACTCACGAACTGCTCCACGGAAATGTGCGTTGGGTTGCCCTGACCCATGCCCGTAAGCCCACCCGGGCCACCATGGCTGTTGGCCGAGCCGTTGCTGTTGAGCTTCTCGACGATCACGAGATTGCTCTTCAATGGGGCGAGCAGCTCCGTCATCGGGCTAAAGGCAATGCTGGACTCGGTCGAGCCCTTGGGTGACCACGCACCTACGTCGGTGCCGTTCGTGAAAAAGACCAGAAGGTACTTGGCCTTTCCCGCGGCCGCCCGCGCCGGCTTCTCTTCGAGCAATGAAAGAAACGGGGCGAATAGCGTGGCGATGCCCGCGTGCCTGGCGAACTCTCTACGTGACCAATTGCGCATCGTGGTGCTCCGTCTGCTGACCCTGTTCACTGGTCCTTGACCCGACGCGTGAACGTCGGTGCGTGCAAGATGCCCATCATCACGCTCTTCACGCTGTAATTGTTCTGTGAGGCTTCACGACGGATAGCGTCGTGATTGCACTGCTTCTGCTCCCAGGTGTCGCGCCCGTGGGCGAAGTACGACCAGTGCCGCACGAAACACGAGCGAACGACATCGCTCTTGGCGAGATACTCCGCCAAGCTATCGACCCCCGTCAGCGCCAGCTCCCCTTCGGGAATATTGGTGAGGCTGCCGCTCGCGTCTACCGGGGTGCCGTTTTCCTCGCTGCGGAAGCGCCCGAAGCCGTCGTACTTCTCGAAAGCAAACCCCACCGGGTCGATGACCGAGTGACAGGCCGCGCACGCAGGGCTCGCGCTGTGTTGTGAGTACCGCTCTCGGTTGGTCTTGAAGCTCGCCGGCGCGTCGAGGTTGGTGTCGAGGCCGTCCGGAACCGGCGGCAGGTCCTGACAGAGCAGGCGCTCGCGAACCCGGATACCGCGCTGCACGGGAGACGAATTTTCCGGCTGGGCGTGGGTAGCCAGGAAGGCCCCGTGCCCGAGCAGACCGGGCGCACGGTTGCTGCCCTTGAGGTCCACCCGCTGGAAGGCCTCGCCCGTGATGTTACCCACCTGGTAGAACGCGCTCAGCTCCCCGTTCAGGAACGTGTGGCTCGCGTTCAGCAGCGATGAAACACTCTTGCTGCTGTTGAAAGCATCCCAGAACAGCTCTTCCGTCTCGCGGAGCATCGCTGTGCGCAGGGAGCCCGGGAGCGTGGCATTGGGCTGCTTTGCCTTGAGGGGAAGCGGGTCTACCTCTAACCAACCCTGAACGAAGTGGGCGAGCACGCCGCGGGCGCGCTTCGAATAAATCAGACGATTCGCTTCACGGTCAATGTCTTGCCGGGTCGCGAGCTTGCCTTGCGCGGCCGCTTCCAGCAGCTGATCGTCGGGCGGCGAGGCGGTGAGAAAGAACGCGAGCTCGCTGGCCACTTCGTACGGCGTGAGCGTGAACTGCCCTGGGGTTGCCGGATCCGGCTGACCGAGCTCCCGACGATAGAGCATGTAGGGCGACTGCAACAGCGCGCTCGTCACCACCTCGACCCCCTTTTCGAAGGTCGCTTCTGCCATGAATAATTTCTCGTAAGCGGCCGTGCGCTCCGCGCTCAACGGCTCGCGTTGCACGCGCTGTCCGAAGGTTTGGATGAATTGCCGCCGGCAGGTCTGGTCGTTCGTGGTGCACGAGGTCAGCCGCCACATCTTGTTTTGAACGGCCCAGGCTGCGACGCTCTCGGCGTAATTCATCAGCAGCTCGGTATCGAGATCGCGAATCGTGGGCTGGTCCGCGTCGACGTGAAAGCCCATGTGTGCGGGGTCGCTCAACACGTCGGCGTCGGGCAGGGTCTCGTCCTGAAAGAGGTCCACCAGGCTATTTCGGTACTGCTCGGCGGTGAGCCGCCGGATCAGGCGCGGCCCAGGAGTCTGGCAATCGACGAGCGGCTCTCCCGGGGCGCCACCTAGGCCGGTGTCACCCGTGCCGCCCGTGGCGATGGGGCCGGTGCCCGCGGTGGATGCACCCCCATTGCTGGCACTTGGGCGACCCCCGCCCGCGGATGAGCTGCCGCCTCGGGGCGCCGACGGATTCCCGCTGCCACTCCCGCCGGCAGCCGAGGCGCTCCCCCCTGCTGGATTCGCTGGGTTGCCGGGCGTCTGTGGCCCGTCGTCACCGCCGGTGATCTCGTGCGAGCAGTGAAACAGGCTCAGGGACAGGCCAACGGTCAGCCAACGAGAAAGAGACGATCCAGTCATTGCGCTCCTGGTTGCGGAGGAGGGTCAACATCGGCCTCGCGACCTCTGGCAGAGGCAGCCTGCGGGCACCACACCCGGGTTGGCTTAGCACGAGGGAGGAGTGCTTGTGGAACTGGTCTCAGAAAAGCTGTCGACCCGACCCGTTCACCCACGTGGACCACTGTAGCTCGCTCTGAGGCGCTTCCCACATCAGAGCTACCCTGAA